>JAUXSJ010000264.1 GCA_030679615.1 Parachlamydiaceae bacterium
GTTTGGAGTGCGAAAGTCCCCTTTCGCTTTTTAGATATGACGGAAGCAAAGGCTCTATAGCTGCTAAAAAATTATATTGAATATGCGTACACGACCTAGCGTGAAAGTCAAACTAGTCAATTTAAATGCGATGGTGTTTTAGGCTCTGTGGCACGAAATAAAAAAGCGACTCCTAAACCAGCAATAAATCCTCCAACGTGTGCCATGTAAGCAACTCCACCTGTATCTTGAGTTGAATAGAGTGATCCTGCTCCACTCATGAGCTGTAAAAAAAACCAAACACCAATGACTACAATTGATTGCATAGCCACGATAGATCTGCCTAACAAAACATTGACCTTTTGACCTGGAAAAAATAAAATATATGCTCCAAGCACTCCTGCAATTGCCCCTGAAGCGCCTACATTTGGTATTGTTGTTTGCGAAAAAAATATGTATTGTGCAAAAGTCGCAGCTACACCACTAAGTATGTATAAGAAGAAGTATTTAATTTTTCCTAAACGATCTTCAACATTATCACCAAAAATCCATAAATATAACATATTTCCTGCTAAATGCATCCATCCTGCATGCATGAACATAGAAGTGAATATATTGGGAATTTCTCCAATTGGATCGCTACTGAAACGTTTTGGAATAAATGCCCATTTCATTACAAATTCTTCACCACCATTTAATTCTGCAAAAAAGAAAAGAATGTTCAGTGCAATCAATAAATATGTAATAATTGGCGTCGTTTTACGCAATGAATTATCATCTCCAAGTGGCATCATAATTTGATCCTTGATAAGGGTTTATATCACTGAGGCCTTTTTATTATTTTTTATAATAAATATGAATAATAGTTAATGTTTTTCATAATAGACTGCTTTCGAAATTCGCTTTCATTGAAAAAAGAACTATTTTTGTTCAAATTTTCAGATAAAATTGAGGAGCATATGTTTACATATGATCGAAAAATTTATCTGAAAAACTGCCAAAAAGCCCTATTTTAACAATCGAATGGCTTTTCAAAAGAAGTCTAATAAAGCATGAGAATTTATTTAAGCGTTTCAATCCATGATAATAAACATTGAAGTGATTGCTTTTGGAGTTTTGGAGCTAATTGGATGCTTTGATTGCGTAAATGATTAACATTCAAATTATTTTGAGAAAGTTCAGCGGCATGACCTATCCACCATTTTTCTAAGTGATTGGCTGAAATTTCTGGATGACATTGAAAAGCAAGTGTATTTTTATAAGAAAAAATCTGATTTTTACAAATTTGGGTTGAGGCAAGTAAAGTTGCTTCTTTAGGCAGGTCAAAAGTATCGCCATGCCAATGAAACATCGATGTATGCTTAGAATCTAAGCTATGAATATAATTATTTTTCCCTTCTTCTGTTATGTTTAAAGGATACCATCCAATTTCTTTTGTGTGGTTAGGGTAAACTTTTGAACCTAAAGCTCTTGCGATTAATTGACTTCCTAAACATATTCCTAAAGTGGGCAAATTTAATTTTAATCGATCTTCTAACAACTTTAGTTCAGTTGAAAGAAAGGGGTATTCATTTTCTTGATAAACTCCTATAGGACCTCCTAATATCACTAATAAATCGATGTTTTGATTTCTTATATTAGAAAATTCGAGCTCAGTTGAGTGAATGTATTTTATGGAATAATGTGTAGAAAGAGCTTCTTCCCAACTTCCTAAATTTTCAAAATCAACATGTGTAATAGCTATCAAGTTTTTCATTTACATACTTTATCTGAAAGTTCATGAGATTTTTTTATTGCAATGCAATGAAATGTTCGTGCCGGATTGTTATTCATTGTTTTAAAATCAAATTGTTCAAACCATTGAATATCAAAATTTTTCATTAGTACGAATAAGGCTTGGGAAGACAAATGGCGAACAACCAAATTTTCGCTTGTTAGATAAGTGCCCCATTTACCAAATTTTTGAAATCCTTTTAAATACATTTCATTGTATCTTTCATTTTCGCAGATTAAAAAATCAGAGATATAAATTAACCCATTAGGTTTCAAAATACGCCAAATTTCATTAAGCAATTTAGCTTGATCAGAAGTATCTGTCATGCTACAGAGTACTGTTAACATGATGGCGGCATCAACGGATTCATTTGGAACTGGTATTTTCCCGGATTCATTTAATAAATTTATTTCAAGATGGGGGTGAGTTTGATTGCCCCGCTTAACCATATTTTGAGCAAAGTCATAACCAGTTAGATTATTATATCCATGCTCCAATAATATTTGCATCATTCGACCATAGCCACAACCATATTCGATAATTTTTGATTCTTGAGTCAAGTAGGGTGATAATTTTTCGAGATACAGAGGATCTTCAAATTCTTTTGTTGAACCAATTTTATTCCAGTATTCTAGACTACTCAAGGTATTCATTCGATGTCCTTACAATAAACTGTAAATACTCATACATAATTTTTTTCATTTTTATAAAATTTAAATTTTAGAGATTTTTTTAAAAAAAGTCGATGAAATTGGATTTATAAAATTAATTTTATTAAATTAAGAACATATCTTTATATATTGTGAATAAATTGATTAAATCAGGTGATTCAATGAATTGTCGAAAAATAGCAATTTTCGTTTTTCAAGGTTTTTTAATGATGAATTATCATTTAAGTAGTATTCAATCTGCTTTTAATGATGCTGATTCATTGAATAATTCTTCTGAACTTTATTTAGAATCATTAATGGTTGATTTGCGTTTAAAAAATTTATTTTTGATCGATGAAACATGGAAGTCAATCGACATGAAACAAAATGATACAAAGGGCTTTCCTGGAAATTACTCACTTAATCCAGAGGAAATTTACCGCGCATTAAAATTTACATGTTATCAAGACAGCTTGAAAATTTTAGAATTTGGTGCAGGAGAGGGAACAGCCCAGCTCACAATGCTTCTCAAGAAAAAAAATGTTTCATATGATTATCATGTATTTGAAAATGCTGTTCAATTTGTAAAAGAATTGGATAATGTGACTTATTATTTATATGATTTACCAAATAATGTTCATTGCAATCAATGGGGCAGTGCTGTTGAAAATATAGAATTACCAATATTGCCTATTTTTGATCTCATCATTGTAGATGGTCCTCATGGTGTTTCTCGTGCAAAATGGTATTGCAAATTTAAAAAATATACACGACCTGGAACAGTTATATTGATCGATGATTTTCATCACTATAAAGAATTTGAAGAAGCGTTGGAAAAAAATTTCAAGTACATCACAATTGTAGAATATAACCAAACTCCAACGTGGAAGTTGATTAATGAAGGGCTATATCCTTTAAATCCTCCTGCAGGAAATAAGACCTTTAAAATAGTTATCGTTGAAGAGGTGTTGCCTGATGATTTTAATTTATAGGCTTTTTTCAATTCTATGCCCTGTAATTTTAGGATAGCAGGGCAAGTCCTTATTAACAATCAAACTCAAAAGCCCTTAAAATGCTCTTAGGGATCCGATTGCCATGTCCATAGTATTACCCTAAGTAAAAAAATAACTAACGATTAATAGCCTGAATAATTCCAATTATCTTGTAACTTTTTGCGTTGCAGATAGGCTTATTGGTTGAACAATAATATTGCACTTATGGGTAATACTGTGAGTAGGGCCTTCGCAGATAAGTTCGAATGACAATGAGGCATATCATTAGAATGGCTGAGTCTTGGTTTGAACAAAATGCTTAATTAATTGGAGTAAGATTGATAAAAAAATTGAAGAGTGATTTTTTTTGTCTTTTTTCATATAATTTCCAATTTATTAAATGGATGTTTTTATGAAACAAAAAAAAATATTTCTTGCGAGTGATAATTGGGCACCTGCTCACCCTCAAATTTTAAAAGCAATCATGGATGCAAATGAAGGATATGCACCTTCTTATGGGACAGATTTATGGACTGAAGAAGCTCAGAAACTTATTCAAGAAGTATTTAAAAAACAATGTAAGATCTTTATGGTTCCATCAGGAACAGGATCCAATGTTTTAGCACTTAAAATTGCTTGTAAAAGGTATGAGTCTATATTATGTT
>JAUXSJ010000180.1 GCA_030679615.1 Parachlamydiaceae bacterium
AAAAGACCGAATCGAGGTCTCTGTATACCTTCTTGGGATCTTTGATAAGCAACACCCATTTGCGCAAATTGAATGAGATTCACAGATTTACATGATACATTTCCACCAACATCCAAAAGAGTGAGATTTCCATTTTCCGTAGGAAAAGAAGCGAGTAAAGCTGGTCGTTTAATTTCATGTAAAAGGGGTAATGATAAAGTAGCACCTGTAATAAGTGCTCCAGTATTACCTGAAGAAACAAAAGCATCAAGGAAGTTTTTTTTAAGTAGCTTCAAACCTAATACAATCGATGAATTTTTCTTTAAACGAAAAGATTCAATCGGGTCATCATTCATTTCTATAACTTCAGAAACGATTTGAAATTCGATGCGACTACAGTAGCCTATTTTTAATTGATGATATGTTTTTGGTAGGGAATAAATGCTATCTAAAGCATATTGTGTAACAAAAACGATTAGAGTAGCCTCAGGAACTTCTCTAGATATTTTTTCAATTGCTTCGAATAAAAATTCTGGAGAGCTATCGCTCCCCATTAAATCAATGCCTATCCTCAAGGATATATCCTAAGGTTTTGATTATTCTTTAGCTTTTATTGATGCCATTCTGTAAGTACCACATGCAGGACAACTGCAATGAGGTAAACGGGGAGCATTACAATTCACGCATACTGATAAATTCTTTGGTGTTTTTGCATGGTGAGCGCGCTTCGAATTTTTCCGAGCATTTGACATGCGATTACGTGGGACTGCCATTTGATTCTCCTAAAGTAATATATACTGAATTTACAATCGATGCATTTTTATAATGGACTGTAAATTCTTCTCAATGTTAGTGACTTCTATGTTTAAACTTCTACTATAAATTAGCAAACGGATGATATTCGTCATCCTGTTTTAAAGTTGAATTCGAAGAGTTTTTTAAATATTTGCTATATTCTTTTCTTTTTGGGCAATTTCCTTGATTACACTCCGCTAAGAGAGGTGTTTCAATTAAAATTGTCTCTCGAAGAAGATTTTTGAAATCAAATATTCCAGTTTTTATCTCATTTAATGATTCACAGTGATAAAAATTTTCAATATTAATTGGAACTGTCACCCATTCGTTACAAATTGAACAGGGGAGTAAAGCTTCTGTAGAAATATTCCAATGAATAATTAGTTCGTTTTCTGCTAGATATGCATTTCCACTTAAGAAAATTGGACTTTTAAATTCTAATCCGTTGTCATGAATATCTATAAAATCCGGATTTATTTGTTCCGAAAATTTTTCCTCTCGACCTTCGCGAAGTTGCTCAACATAAATTTTAAAAGTATTATCCATGTTACATCCATCGAATAAAGGACGTTATTGTAAAAGAATAGGTTTTTTTTTGCTAATAAATTCTAAGCTAAAATAGGGAATCATAGATTAATAATGATTAAGTTAAGCCTGATTTTCATTTTCCACTAGAAAAGAACCAGAAAATCACTTACAATGAAAAATAAATAACCATTGAAAATATGTAAACTTTCGCACAAAACTAAACATCTTCGTTTCGTTTTCCACGTATGTTTACATGTAGATTAACTCATAAATTAAAATGAACAAAACGCTATTTCATCTGCAAAAAAAAATTAAAATTTGACGCCTAGTTTTATGAAATCAATATCTAAGGGCTAAAGATCAAGAATTAAATAAATAGTATAGAGTACTAAAAATCAATGAATTCTCGACATTTGAGTGAAATTTTTTAAGCAGATAAGAACATGTGTTTTTTGTTCGTTGCACGCAAAGGTAACGAAATGCAAGAAATATTACTTAACATTGAATCAAAGGAGATTCGGTATGCACTCCTAAAAAACGGAGAGTTACGGGATCTCATCATAGAAAGGAAAAAGGAAAGACAACTCACTGGCAATATTTATCGAGGATGTGTAAGAAATATTCTTCATAATATTCAATCTGCCTTTATAGACATTAATGAAGGAGAAAATGGGTTTATTCATATTTCCGATATCATTGAAAACACAAAAAAGTTTGAACAACTTTTTGACCTTGATTTCGACAGAGAAAATTCTCCTAAACAAGAAACTGAAAAAGATAACTTAAAAGTTGATATTGAGCAGGTTATGAAACCCGATCAATCAGTGCTTGTACAAGTAGTCAAAGAACCTATTGGTTCTAAGGGTGCGCGATTAACGTCAAATATTTCAATTGCAGGTAGATATTTAGTTCTTTTGCCAAATTCTTCACATCGGGGTGTATCTAGAAAAATTGAAGATCGAACAGCAAGAGAACGTTTAAAAAAACTTATTCGTGCTTTTGAAATGCCGCAAGACATGGGTTTAATATGCAGGACAGCGAGTGCATCTGCAACGCAAGACATGCTCATTAGTGAAGCTCATGATTTATTGCAAAATTGGCAAAGTATCATGGAGAAATTTACTCAATCTTCAGAACCCACACTTCTTTATGCTGAATCGGATTTGATTAAAAAAGCTATTTTAACAGCAATTGATAAAAAATACGATCGAGTACTAGTAGATGATTACGAAACTTACCAAATATGTAAAAACTTGTACAGTCGATACACGAGTGAACATCCTTTACGTGTTGAATATTATCGTGACAAAGTACCTATGTATGAACGTTTTAATGTGGAAAAAGAAATAGAAAAAACATTAAGACGAAAAATTTGGCTTCCTAGTGGAGGGTACCTTTATTTTGATCGAACAGAGGCAATGTATACAATTGATGTAAACTCAGGAAGAAGTAACACAAGCAAAACAGATGTAGAAGAATCTCTCGTTCGAATTAACCTTGAAGCTGTCGAAGAAATAAGTAAACAGTTAAGATTAAGGAATATTGGCGGTCTTATTATCTGTGATTTTATTGACATGCGCATGAGAAAAAATCAAAGAAGGGTGTTAGATCGATTAAAGGATTGCATGAAAGATGATCCAGCAAAATGCACAATTCTTGGAATGAGTGAATTTGGATTAGTGGAAATGACTCGTCAGCGTAATCGAGGGTCTTTGATGCAAACAATTTTCTGTCCATGTCCTTATTGCCACGGAGGCGGGATGATTAAATCGCATGAAAGTATTTCAATTGAAATCGAACGTTTGCTTAAAAAAGTGATTGCTTGTCATGAACAATATTCGATTAAGCTTATCGTGCACCCAGAATTAGATAAATATTTAAACATCATTGATAAGATTCATTTTTTGAAAATAGCAAAAGATTTTAATGCAAAACTTTCATTTGAAGTAGATGATCGGTTGCATTTGAATGAGTTTCATTTTTTTTCTTGTGGAAACCAAAAAAGAATTGAGGTTTAAAGATGTCGAGAGGAGTGATTGATTCTCTTAATGATTATGTGAATCAAAAGCTTATTGATATAAAAACAGCTGAATTGATTCGAGAATTTTATTTAGCTTATATAAAAGAAGCAAAAGAGTCATCAACTCACTCACAATCACCAGAAAAGTTGTTTAATCAATTATTAGAATTGATTAAACAAAATATTTTAGATCCCTATCAATTTGAAGTTTTTCATTCTGCTATTCGTCAACCCTTTGATTATTATCAATTTGGTTTAGATTTTATTCGTCTATTAATTAATTTCAGTAACTCCAAAATTGTTGGTGCAGACCAAATTCAATTAATCAGAAAGCAATTAAATAATGGTGAAAACGTCATTTTATTTGCCAATCATCAAACAGAACCTGATCCTCAAATCATTAGTCTCATGATCGAATCGATTGATTCGAAACTAGCCTCTGAAATTATTTATGTAGCTGGACATCGTGTGACACAAGATCCATTAGCCATTCCTATGAGTATAGGAACCAATTTGTTATGCATCTATTCCAAAAAGCATATGGAATTTCCTCCTGAAAAAAAAGGTGATAAAATTACCCACAATCAAACGACAATGAAAGCGATGGGGGAATTATTGGGTAAAGGAGGCGTCTGCATTTATGTTGCTCCAAGTGGGGGGCGAGATCGAATAAATAATGATGGGATTGTAAACATGTCTCCATTTGACCCACAAAGCGTTGAATTATTTTATTTAATGGGAAAGAAAGCAAAAAATACACACTTTTATCCTTTAGCTTTGCAGACTTATTGGCTTATGCCACCCCCTATACTCGTTGAAAAAGAATTAGGAGAAAGAAGAATCCCTAATTACATGCCAGTAAAAATAGGTTTTGGTTCAGAAATTGACATGGAAGCAATTGATGTGCAGCACATTGATAAATCAGTAAAAAGAAAAATTAGAGCTGAGTCCATTTGGAACCAAGTTAATCAGATCTATCAAACTTTTCAATAGAAATATTGTAAACGCCCAGTGTGTCAATTCTATATGCACAAGGGTGTACTAGCCTTATATTCGCACTTATGCGACAATGGCGTACAAAAAATGAACCACTGAATCCACAAAGTCGAGACAGAGAGCACTGAGAAAGATTGAGATAATTGGGACAGAATTAGGTTTTTTTACTTTCTCAATTTTCTCATTCCTTCTCAGTGATCTCTGTGATCTCAGTGGTTAATTTTCATGTCATTGTTGCTTTAAATTGTTGACATTGCATACATGCCCTAAACTGTATGAATACTTATGTTTTGATTGGATTTAGCAATTGATAGATTTTTTGAAAAATCGATTCCCATTCAGCTTGATTCCACCAGTCTGCCAAGCCAGATCTTCGGCAGGCATAAAAATTAACAACATTTGGAATATTCCAATCGCCAATTAGATTTTCATTTTCATGGACTACGACTAAGTGAAAATTTAAAAGGGGGTATTTCCTTTTTATCATTTTTGCAAATGCACTAGCCTCTGTTGGTGAAGCATGAGTTCTAATAAAGACAACTGTGTCTTCTTGAGAGGATAATAAAGAGATTAAACGATTAATTCTTTTATTTTGAACTTGTTGAACAGAAGGAAGAAAATCCATAAAATTAGGAACGATAGTTCCTGCTACAAAAACTTCCTCTGTGATAGGTTTTCCAACCAAAGGAAAAAAATGATTATATTCAAACTGATAATAAGCATTTTCAATGTAACTAGTTTTGTATGTCAATAAATTTGGGTCTAGAAAATGCTTTAAGTCTTCTTGAATCGCTAAAATAATTCCACAAAAATTACGAGATACCATCCAGTCAAAAGGATATGCTGCTATTCTTAATTTAAAATTTCTAAGTTGATTCGCTGGTTGACAGTCTCTTCCAAGACTAATAAAATGGACTTCAGAATGACAGATAGTTTGCGTACATAGAATGAGGATTGTTAAATAAGCAATTTTGAATATATTCATTTTTCTTTCCTTTAATTTCAGAAATAGATTTTTTAAAGTAAAAAAATAAAATTTACAAGAAAAAAATTAATCATTCAGCTAGTTTCAAGATTCATTGGGATCAGATTTTTGATTATCGTTATTAAATAAATTAATGATGTGATTAAATATGTTGTTCCATTCAGAGGAATGCCACCATCCTGGAAAAATTGCTTTTTTGGTTGTTGTATAAAAATTGATTACATGTGGAATATTCCAATTACCAATAAGATCGGTTCGTTCATGGACAACAACTAAATGAAAATCTAAATTCGGATACTTTTTTTTAATTAATTGTACAAATTCTTCAGATTCATTAGGGGTTGCATGAGTACGAATAAAAATAATTTTGTCATTTACTGAAGATAACGTCTTGAAAAAATTTTCGATTCTAATATTTTGAATACTTTTCACATAGGGTAGAAACTTTAAAAAGTTTGGAACGATTTGTCCAGATTCAAAAACCTCTTCAGTTAGAGGTTTACCTACAATTGGAAAAAAATGATTATATTTAAACTGATATAAGATATTTTCAATATAAAACCCTTTATGTATTAAAAGATTAGGATTTAATAAATATTGTAAATCATCATTGATTGCTAACATGATTCCTGAAAAATTATCTGATGCTAACCAATCAAAAGGATAAGGATTTCTCCTTAAATTAAATTGTCTTAAATTAAATGCTACCTCACAATCTCTTCCAAGGCTAATAAAATGAATTTGACAATAGCCTGTAGTTTGAAAACATAAGAAAGCTACAAATAAATAAGCAATTTTAAATAAACGCATATTTTTTCCTGTAATTAAATAATATTTTAAATAATTGTTGGTCATATAAGAGATTTAATGTTTAATAAATACATATAATAAATATAAATTGAGGCTAACATGTTGTTTGTGAATTTTAAATTAATTTACACGACATTTAATTAGGCCTAATTGAATAAAGATTAATTTCCATTCTGCAACTTTCCACCAAACTTTATTTATATGTGGTCCCATAGTAGTATAAAAATTAATAACACGTGGAATATTCCAATCACCAATTAATTCAAAACGATCATGCACTACAACTAAGATAAAATTAAGATGCGGATATTTTTGCTTCATCATTTCAACAAATACATTTGCTTCTTCCGGATTTGAGTGGGTTCTAATAAAAAAGACAAGATCTTGTGTAGTAGATAATAAAGATAAAAAGTTTTCAATTCTTTGATTCTGAACTCTTTGAACATGAGGTAAATAATCTAGGAAATTAGTTACAACTCGACCTTCTTTAAAAACTTCTTCAGTTAAAGGATGATTAACTATAGGAAAAAAATGATTAAAGACAAAATTATAATAGGTGTTTTTTATGAAGTTCCCTTCATGTTTTAAATAATTTGGATCCAGAAAATGCTGTAAATCATTTTCAATTGCTAGCATTAATCCCTTAAAATCTGAAGAATCCATCCAATCAAAAGGATAAGGTAATAATTTAAGATTGAAGTGTTGTAACATATTTGCAACTTGGCAATCTCTACCGATACTAATAATATGAGTTTCAGAAAAGCAAAGTGTTTGAAAAAAAATTAAACAAAATATTAAATGTATTTTTTTAAAGCTATTCATTTAATTTCTATTAAGGATGTAATAATTGATAAATATGGTTAAAAATCAATTTCCATTCATTATAAGACCACCAATCATTAACTATACCCAATCTTTGTGATGCATAGTAATTTTTTACATTAGGAATGCCCCAATCACCAATAAGATTTTCATTTTCATGTACAATGAAAAGAATAAAATTTAGATTTGGATATTTAATTTTTATCATATTTACAAACTCTTCTGCTTCGGAGGGTATTGCGTGAGTGCGTATAAATATAACCTGATCATTAGTTGTCGATAGCAGAAACAACAGATTTTCTTTACGTATGTTTTGCACTCTTTGAACATGTGATAGAAAATCTAAATAATTAGGGACGACAGTACCAGCAACACATACTTCCTCTGTTAAAGGATGTCCAATTAGAGGGAAAAAGTGATTATAACCAAATTGATAATAATTATTTCCAATGTACGATTCACCATGATACAAAAAAAATGGATCTAGAAAATATTTTAAATCATCTTGAATGGCCATTGTAATACCTGAAAAATTACCTGAAACCATCCAATCAAAAGGGTAAGGTTTTAATCGAAGCTTAAAATGTATTAATTGAGAGGCTGGTTGGCAATCTCTACCAAGGCTTATAAAGTGTACATGACAAAAAACTGAAATTTGAAAACAACAAAAAAATAATGTTAAAAAAGCAATTCTAAAAAGATTCATAGATACCTAATTTTTAATTTTAAAAAATTAATAATTTTTTTAAGTAAGTAGTTAATATAAAAAAATTTAATTTGAAACGCAATTTAAATATTAGACCTCAAAATTAATCACTCACTTTACTCAAGGTGTCTATAAGCATGAGTTCAATGTATGCCAAGCCTCACGGCATACGCATCAACCTAAAATTTCAGGATTAACAGATTAAAAAGGCATTTGCATCATGCTAAAAACTTCTTGATTAATTTCAACCTAGACTTAATTATCCTGAAAGACTTAAATTACAACAGCTCAGGGCATTCGCCCAATGTCGTCAAAATAAAAAACAAGATAAGCATGATCGCAAGCGACAGGATGGGCATGATAAAAGGGAATGATATTAGACTTCTTTCGAAATTTGTTTTGATTGAAAAAATTAGGTATTTTTGAGTAGGTTTTTTGAAAAATTTTGAATTAATATGTGTACATATGGCTGAAAAATTTTACAAAAAAAAATGTCAAAAAGAGCAATTTTAGCAATCAAATGGAGTTTCGAAAGAAGTCTATTCTTATCTTGCATATCCTGCCGCTTGCGATCATGCTTATC
>JAUXSJ010000183.1 GCA_030679615.1 Parachlamydiaceae bacterium
CTCTTCATTTGCATGAGGCTGCATGCTGCCATCTCTATCGCGATTCATCTCGTTAAACATAAATGTGTTATTGGTGCCATGAATCATGTTATAAATTTAATCTCATTATTAATCTATGCTTAGCTAGATGAATCGCGATAGCGATGACAGCATGTAGCCTCATGCAAATGAAGAGTCGTAGACTCGAATGCAGCTTGAGGTTAAATAACCCAACACAATTGAGCTGTGATAACTGCGACAGAGCTGCCTAGAATGAGAAAACGTTTAAAACTGCATGATAACCCGAAAAAAATGCCTTTAATTAAGTTAGAAGAGAGCCTCAATGATTAAAAATTTTATATACTTGAATATTGGTTTATTTATTATTTTATGGGTTTCAAGCTGTAATTTTAATTCAATGAATAGTGAAATGGTATTTAATAAAGTCGTTAGTGAAACAACCAAAACCCTTGAAAAAAAATATAAAATGTCTGCCGTTGGAATCGGTGGGAGCGAGGTAAGGAATAAAATAGCCTCTGTTTCTATTTCATTTTCAAGATATCAGGGACCAATCACAAAAGAAAATGGTCGAAAGATGATTATTTATTGTCTTGAAGCATATATTTCAGCTGTTAATGAAAACGAACAATTAAAACCATATCTTAACAACTTCACATTTACACATGAAAATTTTGACATTGTCATTATTAATTATCAAGAAAACGGCCAGCGTCTTAAAGATCCAGATATTAAAGTATTCGCTAACTATGCAAACAAAATTCATTTTAAAACAGAAGATCCGTTAGACAGCTATAATTATAAAACAAATGAATCTGAACCTTATTTAGAAGCATTGACAATAGTAAAAAAAGATACTCTATTGAATGTAGCTAATTGAGTAATCATTCAACAATAGCTCATAAACTTTGTTTTGAAAATGATCAACTAATATCAGTCAAAACAAGTAATTTAAGCTATTAATACTTAATGCCCATTTAATTCTATGCAGCTCTGTCGCATTTATCTCTGCTCAAATGTGTTGAATCATTTAACCTCAAGCTGCATTCGAGTCTATCAACTCTTCATTTGCATGAGGCTACATGCTGCCATCGCTATCGCGATTCATCTCGCTAAGCATAGATGAGTAATTAATAATGAGATTCAATTAACAACATGATTCAAGGCATCAATAACACATTTATGTTTAACGAAGATGAATCGCGATAGCGATGACAGCATATAGCCTCATGCAAATGAAGAGTCGATAGACTCGAATGCAGCTTGAGGTTAAATGACCCAACACATTTGAGCAGTGATAACTGCGATAGAGCTGCCTAGCATGAGAGAACGTTTAAAGTTATGATATGAATTGAAAAAAGTACATTGCATAAAGGACAAGAGACATCAGAGACCCAAGGGACCAAAGAGACACAAAAGACATTAGGGACACAATGTTTTTAGTCCCTTTTTGTTCTTTTTCCCTTGGGTATCTTGAGTCCCTAATATCTCTTGTCCTTTACAAACATAAAAATAAATTAAATCGGATTTACAATTCTAACTAAAAAATTACAACATTCGAAAATTATTATTTAATTTTCTCTTCAGTTATAAATAAACCATTAATAAATAAGAGCAAAAAAGCTACAGGGAAGAACACTGGCACCCAGAATCCTAGCCAAAAACGTGATCCATCATATTCAATTTTGTATATTTTATCTCCTGCTTCGACGCCAAATGCTGTTAACAACAAAACAAATGCGATAGGGAAAAAGACAATTAGCCAAAAAATTAACCAAAAGGTGGAACCACGATAATGAATTTTAAAGCGATCCATGACATCCTCCACTAATTATAGTTTTGAACAATTTTTATTATAGCAATAATAATTATTTTATTTAATAAATATTAAAATTATTTTTTGAAAATTATTAATACTGATATTTAAAACAAACGTTATTAGATGGATAAAGAAAAGTGGCTTTTAATATTAAAAGCCACTTTAACTTATTGACAAACGACTTTAAATTGTCTTTTGGATATAGAAACAGAATTTAAAAGAGCTTTTGATTCTTCAGAAATTTCTTTACTTACTCCAACAGCACGAATTTTACATTCAGGTGTTTTTAAGTAATCACAAAGTGTGGCTACATCATTGACATTAGATTTAAATGCAATAAATTTGCACAACGTTACAGCTGGATTCAATCTCATGTAATTAATAACAGGAATCATCGAATCAATTTTAACAACAGTTTTTCCGTCTATTTTTTCTTCTGAAAATGGAGATTCTTGAAGATGATTGCTGATTAAATTTTTTAATTGCTCTGGAGTTGGCTTTTCTTTATGAAATATCCCATGAAATTTTTCTGCCAAAACCATTTGCATTAATATTTTCATACCTAGATTTATTTGATCAGAATCTCGAGGATCATTTACTGAAATTCCATACTGACTCATTAGTGATAATTTTTGCAAATTTACATTTTTTTCCTCTTCATTTAAGGAATCTTCTTTTTTCTGCAATTCAAGTTTTTGTTGTTCTATTTTTTGTGATTTTATTTGTATTTCTTGTTTATTTTTTTCTAGCTCGACTTTTCTCAAATTATTTTGGTTTAAAATGTTTTCTAACTCATTTTTTTGATTTATAAGATTAATGATTTTTTGATCAGAAGAAACTTCAGAGGCGATTTGTTTAATCTCAGACTTTAATATTACATTATTATTATTATTATTATTATTATTATTATTATTATTATTATATTGATTAACTCTAATTGAATTCTGCATAGACCTTTCCTTTTAAAAAATTTACATCTTTGAATGTTAGCTTAAATTTTTTTTTACAACCATTTTTTTTAAATTATTTAATTTAAATATTTCAAAAAATTTCGTTTAATAAAATTAATATGGATAAAAAAAAGCATTAACATGAAATTAGATGGATAAATGAAAGTGGCTTTTAATATAAAAGCCACTTTAACTTATTGACAAACGACTTTAAATTGTCTTTTAGATATGGAAACAGAATTTAAAAGAGCTTTAGATTCTTCCGAAATTTCATTACTTACTCCAACGGCACGAATTTTACATTCAGGTGTTTTTAAGTAATCACAAAGTGTGGCTACATCATTGACATGAGATTTAAATGCAATAAATTTGCACAACGTTACCTCAGGATTCAATCTCATGTAATTAATAACAGGAATCATCGAATCAATTTTAACAACAGTTTTTCCGTCTATTTTTTCTTCTGAAAATGGAGAATCTTGAAGACAATTGCTCATTAAATTTTTTAATTGCTCTGAGGTTGGCTTTTCTTTATGAAATATACCATAAAATTTTTCTGCTAATTGCTCTTGCTTTTTTGCTATCGCTTTCTGTTTCTCAGCTTGAATTTTTTCTTTTAATATTTTCATGCCATTTTCTAATTGGTCTTGATTTGAAGGGTCATCAAGTATAATTCCATATTTGCTCATTAACGTTAGTTTTTGCTTATCTGCAATTTGTTGCTCTATCATTAAATCGTTTTTTTTCTGAGCTAACACGAACTTATCCTGTTCGATTTTTTTAAGTTCCAAATTGATTTCATGTTTAGAATTTTCTAATTCATTTTTTTTTAATTTATTTTGATTTAAAATGTTTTCCAATCCATTTATTTGATTGAAAAGATTATTAATTTTTGGATTAGAAGCAACATGGTTGACTATTTCATTAATTTCAGACTTGTTCAATACATTATTATTATTAAACTGAACTCTACTTGAACTGTGCATATTCCTGCCCTTTTTAAAAAAAGTTATATCTTTGAATATTTTAACCTTACACTTTTTAATATTCAACAATATTTTTATTTTAAATATTTTTCCTTATATTTTTGAAACTTTTTTTATAATATAGAGTCATCTTAATTTAAATAAAAAAAATTTATTAACACAAAATTAACAAAAATTTTTTTAAAATAATTAAAATAATGTTATAATAAAATTTCAGTTAAGTGACTAAATACTTTGGAGGGCATATGTATTTTGGCTCAACCACTGGAAAAGAAAACTTCAATATTCCATCAAGTAATTCTTTAAATTTTTCTCAACCTCAACAAAATACAGACAAATTAGAGTCTGTTGATCAAGCAATAAAGATTATTGCTAAACTATCTAAAGATGAAAACTCTGATTCAACATTATTAAACACTAGAATTTCAATTTCGGATAATAAAAATTTATCTATTACTGAAGAAAAGATAAATTCTTTTGTGATATCAGAAAAAATAAATACCTTAGACAAATTCGACGAAATTGAAGACTTTGAAGCTGATTTCAATCCTATGTCTCTTATTAAAAGACATGAAAAGAATGTTTCGAATGAATCAAACGATGGTGAAATCGATGATTTTGATGACTTTTTCAATGAACAGGATGAAATAGATTTTATTGAAGATGATTTTTTTAATGAAAATGATGGGAGCTGGGATCTAAATGATGGGAGCTGGGATCTAATTGATAATAATGAGGATTTAAATTTAATTGAAAATGATGAAATTTTATTGCAAGATCTAGAAAATGGAGGTCATAATATTTCTCAAAACATTAGCAATTTTCAATCAGAAAAAAATTCTATTGAAAATTTAGAATCTCAAAAATTAGAACAAAATAGACAAATTGATAAACAAGATTCAAAAATTGAGAAAAAAATCAATAGCGCCACTAAAAAATTAGATAAGTCATTCGCGGACTTTAATACGGAATCATTTTCAACTATTGCAAACTTACTTAAAGAAAAAAATATTCACGTTGATTTAAATCTCTTAAAAAATAAATTCGACTTTATATTCCTTAATAGCAGTATTCAAACTGAAAAAGAACACTTAAAAAAAGAACATTTAAAACTTATAAAACAATTTGTTAAAGAAAGTATTGCTGAAGGACTTCTTACAAGTAATGGACAACTACTAACTCAAGCAGAAGCTGCCGATTTATACCAAAGTTTAAAAAAATCCTTTATTGAATTATATGTCGCTAACACGAATCTTTTTGCAAATCAATCTCAAAAGAAAGACAAGAAACAGGAAATTAGTCATCAAGAAACTCTAAGCTCACGCTCTCATCAAAAAGCCGAACTTTATAAATATGAACCCATTGATATTAATAATGAGCTTAGTGGAAAAATTTCTACTTCAAAAAAAGTACATTTTTTTGCTGTTGATTTACAACACGAAGCAAAAATTGAATCAAAAAAAGAGATTAAGAAAAAACTCATCAAAGAAAAAAATATCGGTAAGGAATTCTTAAAACGTAATGAATTCAAAAATATGGCAAACGAACAAATTGTAAGAGAAAACATTCTCAAGAACATCAACTTAACAAGTCAACTTTATAGAACTGCTTTTAATTCAGCTCCACCTTCTGCTTAAAAACTTTGCCGTTACACCTACTTATTGATTTTGTAACCGCATCTCCGACTTAAGTTATACTGTCAATCCCGATTGTGTAAAAATAGTGCAAAAAAAGGTCAGGGTAAGATGATCTCCTAATTACTAAAGGAGTTTTAACAAGACCAAAAAGATTGTATTAACAAAGCAAATAGCGAAAGAATTAATTGCTCAAGATGAAAATTTGATGAAATCTCTTATGAAAAAAGCATTAGAATATTTTTCATTAGCAATCAGTCCTGTAGTAATGTTCTGTCTTCAAGACCCCACACCCTTCTCTGATATTCAAGATATTTAGGATATCCATCTCTAACGACATCTGATAAATCTTTTTTGTATTCATTTGAGCCCAGTGACTTTGCTCTTGCGTGACGCAAATTAATTTCATAGATTCTGTCATTTCCATTATAAAATACTTTGTTTACAAAATAATATTATGGAATTACCAACATATTCTATAAGAAAATACACTAGGCGTAGCATATTCTTCATTGTATGAATAAATAATTCATTTAGTCCGATTTTAGCATTTTCAAGACGACTTACGGTAAATGGAGAAGCTAATACCATCCAACAACCTTTGAAAAATGTTTCTCCTATTGCAGCAACACGTGAAATTATTGTAACTGCGCTTGAAGCGTTCCAAAAAAAAAATACGAATATTTTCCCTAGGTTCTATTTCATCTGTTTTTTGTCTAAACTATCAACATTTCTTCTTTTATGATAAAGTTAAGTACCATAAGAATAAGAATGTGAACAAAGAAAAGATGCAAATGAAAACATTTAAACCACAAAAAAAGTAATGTTATCCGGATAAGCTAAGTTTTTTTTAAACCTAAAAAAAACACCAAAAAATGCTTTTCTGGTATGTTTTAAGCTATAACTACATGCAAAAATATTATAGAGAGTTTATTAATTGCCCTTTTCCAGAATTAGAACAAAAACTAGACCCGCTAATAGAAAAACAACTGCAACTTATTACTATTGAAAGTAGTTTGTATTGAGTAGATTTTCGATTATAAAGGATCTTGAAAAACTCGTTAACACCTATATTTGAACGTTAAAAGGTTCATCATTGTAATCTTGAAATGATCGTGTAAATGATCTTGGCCAAACAGATATCGACTCGAAATTACCTGTACCAATGGTGATATCTAAAGTTTCAAGATGTTCTCTAGCCCAATCGAAACAAGAAGGACCGCCTTTTTGACCTTCATCAAAAAATATAGATTTTCGACCCGTTGAGTTAAATTTAAGCGCCTGTCCAGATTCTCTTTTTTTTCTATTTGAATTTTTTTCTTCATCGATATTCTCTAGCATTTGGATCACTTTGTCACTTTGTCGCATCCATATTTCCGATCTTCTTATTCCTTCTTTACAATCTGAGCGATAAACATTCTCATGATAAAAATAAGAAACTATAGGTGGATTTATTTCTGATTTAAACATAAAATACTCACCATCTAAGATTTCATTATTGATAGTATTCCTGAAAAAATCATTAGCCAATCCTTCGATCACAATAGCAGCATGGTTTTTCGAAGCACCTTTAGGGCCAGTGATCATGGTAACAGCCCATGTAAACTTACTAACGAGAACTCTCTCGTCTAATTTGCTTGGCATGCTGATTGGCTCAATTTCTATGTATTTGTTCTCATTTGGTAATATAAATTGGTTTTGTTCTGCTCTTTTTTTTAATTCCTTGAGTATTAATTGAATATCATAAGCCTTCTTACAGGCTATAGGAATTACACCAAAACTTGCAGCCATAGCTCCGAAATATAACCCAACAACTACTGAAGGAACCGCTGCTACGTAACCGCCACCAAAAAACTCACTAGTTGATTTTACAACCTTCGTTACACAACTAGACGATGCGTAAATTGAACCTGAAGCAAGAAATAACGTTGATAAGTTTACAATAAAGGGATTTAGATTTCTTTGATATTTTAAAATAATTTCTTCTATTTGAAGAATTTCATCGTCGATAATTCGCGTTATCTTAAAATTTTTAATCAAAACTTCGATAGAATCACGCGTCAATGAATTCGATTTTATTTTATCTACAAGAGCTATAGTATTCGGATGGCATCGTTCAGATGGAATAGTATCTTGAAAAGAAAGCACTAAATTTTTCTGCGTACTAGTAAAAAAAATGTGCCATAGTAACAAGTCATTTCCTTTTAAAAGACTGATTTCCTTATCTATTAAATTCCATTTTTTATAAGAATGAAAAAAATCAGTTTTACCTGCAACGTTCACGATTGCTTGACATTTCTTTAAACCATCGATCATTTTTGAAACAGTCACTCCACACAAATCAATTGGACCATGTGAAACGAGAGACCATGTAGTTTTTTCCCTTGTTTCGTATTTAAGTTCATCTAAATTTTGAGTCAAAAACACTTCAAACTGATTAAAATTCCATTTATGCGTTATCATGACGATTCTTTTGTTAATGAAGTGAGGCAATTATGCATTACCTCACAATAATAATTCTTTATATTCTTATTTATTTTCAGGTTCTTTACTTTCTTTGGGAAAGCTAATATAATCGTACATGTATTGAAAACAAGATCGCGTTGATTGACTTGCTTGTTCAAACGCATTGTCTATCAATTTCGCGTTATCGAAATATTTATCGATTGTGTAAACTACTACTTTTTTAACAGTATTCTTAACACAGGAATCAATAATAGGATTCACAATGCTTGCGAGTGGTGCAGGAGAAACATTGGTAACGACTGTCTTAATAGGAGATGTTGAGTACGGAGTTAATACATCTATTTTCAAAGTCATTTGATCTTTAGAAATTTTCTTAATTTCTTCAGAATTTTGATTCCAGACTTCATTTAAAGATTTTTTTACTATGGATTCGACGTTAGTTTCTTCATCTTCAAGTAAAATATTCGGTCGAACAGTTACTGGTACAGGATCAAGTTTAGGTCCATTTACATTTGATTGCATAAAATCTCCAATTTAAATTAAAAATTAACTAAAAAAAGTTTTTTTGATAATTGAACATAAATGAAGCATCGATATAACACAATATAAAATATATATTTAAAAAATTATTAATAAAAAAAATATTTTAAATTGATTTTTTAATTTTTTATTTTACAAGTGAAAAAATAAAATAAAAATTTAAATACAACAAATAACTTCAATATTAAAAAATAAATAAAAGCTAATTAAATCATTAATAAATATAGATTTATTGGTAATTAAAGAAAGTGCAAACAGAGAAAATTAAAATAACTATTGTTATATTCATAATGTTTCCTAGGAAATATCGTTTTTAGAATTTTATTTTGAATTTAAGGTCTTAAATCCTAGTAAAGTTGAAACGTTGATTTAAGTTACTAGTCATTTTTTTTTAGCGTGATGGTATTATAATTTTTTAATGAGAAACTGAGTTCTTATAAAGGAAATGAAAAAATTGTAGTGAAGGTTGGAACAAGTACATTGAACTCAATGAGGGCAAAAGTCATCAAGAAACTCTAACCTCACGCTCTCATCAAAAAGCTGAACTTTATAAATATGAACCCATTGATATTAAAATTAGCTTAGTGGCAAAATTTCTACTTCTAAAAAAGTACATCTTTTTGCCGTAGATTTACAACACGAAGCAAAAATTGAATCAAAAAAAGATATTAAGAAAAAACTCATCAAGAAAAAAATATCGATAAGCAACTCCTAAAACGTAACGAATTCAAAAATTGGCAAACGAACAAATTGTAAGAGAAAACATTCTCAAAAACATTAACTTAACAAGCCAACTCTCTAGAACTGCTTTTAATTCAGCTCCACCTACTGCTTAAAAACTTTGATGTTGCACCAATTTATTGATTTTGTGACCGGACCTCTTACTTAAGATAATGCTGTCCATCCCGTCCTGGATGTCTTGTCAGCTAAGACGACAACATTATCTGACCACAATGTCATCAACTTAAGCAACAATGGCGTAAAAATTAACGGCTGAGATTACAGAGACTCAAAAAGCCGCGAATGCGGCGAAAGCATGTAGCCACAGGCGTCAGCCCAACGGTATTAAGTTAAAATAATTTTTATTATTATTTGAGGCGTAAGCATAAAATGCCGTCCTTTCAGGACTCGATGATTATTTTACGTTTACCCAGGCCTCCGCTTCGCTTC
>JAUXSJ010000184.1 GCA_030679615.1 Parachlamydiaceae bacterium
AGACTCGATAACTAAAATGACTTTTTATGACAGATTTCAACAAACTCAAGCAAAACATATTCCTTATTATCTCATTGCCATCATTACAACAAGACAATCAAGTGATTTTGAAATTTTAGATGGCGTTGCTTTTTATTATGATTCTAACGATCTTGATAAACCACCGCTTGATGGTCTTAAATCTATATATTATTTTGCAATCAACTGCTTTGCTTATAAAAATGAATATTTATTTAAACCTATACAAAAAGAATTCTTTGAGCCAATAGATTTATCTAAGACATCTCAAAAATTTATGCCCTTTCCACTTTATTATTATTATCCAAGAAAAGTTAATTTTAAATATGCATTATTAATAAAAATGAAATTTTTAGAATTAGATGAATTATTGATTGGTGGATTGGATCATAATGCTCCGAATTTAAATTTACAGCATACTTATATAGCTGAAAAAATTGAAAATATGGAAATTTTTTCCGGTTTGGAGAAAAATACAAGAAGTATAGAAGTCTTTAAATGGTTTTGGTGTTCCCTTTGTGGAAACAATCTTGCAATAGGTGCCGAAGATCTTATTGAAAATCGCGACATTCAAAAACGAAATCTGATTTCTTCAAAGCTATAAGTTTTGATTAGCCCAGTTTGTTTAATTCATCTTAACTCTTGATTTGAAGACAGGCACAAATCAAGAGTTAAAAAATGACTAAATGAAAGAATGCAATTTTTTGTAATGAATGACTATTGTATTTAATCGGTAAAGTTGTACATAATTACATTCTTAAGTTAAAAGATATTATTTGATCCATATTCTAATTTGGTAATATTAATCATGAATGATTCTTCCAATATTTATGAGGACCTTCAAGTGATTAAACCGGAATTAAAAAAAAGGGATTCTATCCCTCTAACAGGTCGGTCACCAAATTTTCCTTGGGATGAATTTAGTCAAAAATTATCTCAAATCTTTGAACGAGAAGGTATTCAAATAGAAGCAAGCGACTGCATTTGGCGTTCAAAAGAAGAGTTAGAGTCAACATTTGGAAATCAGGTTCTTACTTCAACATTTGCCATTCCTAACATGCATGGACATGTGTCATTGGTTATTTCTAATCAAGACGTGCAAATATTATCAATGTTGTTGTTGATTCAAGATGTTAATCCGCATTCTGTTCTGGAAGATGATTTAACTTTAGGTGTGTATAAATTTTTTGTTTTAGAGGCACTTTATCAATTTAGAGAACTCATTTCAGATAAAAAAATAATGCCAACATTAGTTGATGAAACTTTTAAAACTTTTGAAGATTCTTTATGCAGGGACATATTTCTTCGTTATCATGATCAAACGATCCGTGCCTGTTTAATGATCTCACCAGAATTTCAAAAATCTTGGGTTAAACATTTTTCAAATGCCCCTTTAAGTCCATTATCTCAATCATTGAGTCAAAATGTTGATTTGAACTTTAATGTTAAAGCAGGTGAAACAACATTGCCTCTGAAAGACTGGATGGAAGTTAAAGAAGGCGATTTTATTATTTTAGATCATTGTTTTATCAATGATCAAACACTTTCTGGTCATGTATTTTTAACAAATAATGGCAGAAATGTGTTTAAAGCTGAGTTAAAAGATGGTCAATTGACTATTCTTCAACGATCCTAAGAAAATAAGGATAGAATATGGCTAAGAATCCTATTGATGATGATGAAGATGATGATTTAAGTGATTTTGACTTTTCAGATGATGGAGAAGAGGAATTTGATCCTTTTGAAGATGAGGATTTTTTTGATGAAGATGATGAGTCCATTGAAGAAGAGGAATTTTTTTCTGAAAGCGAGAAAATAGATACCGAAAAAGATAAACCTTCAAAAGTTGAAGAAAATGAAGCACCTGTCAAAATAGAATCTGAAAAAAATTTGAGTGAAAAAAAAGTTGAACCAACAGTCCCTACATCTGTAACGAAAAGCGAGCCGATCTCGCCAGAAGAACTACCTATTATTTTAACAATGGAAATTGGCCGCATTGAATTGCCTGTGAGTCAATTACTTCAATTGGAACCAGGTAATTTATTAGAACTAAATCCTTTACCTTCAAATGGAGTGGATTTGACGATTAATGGAAAAATTGTTGGAAAAGGCGAACTTATTCGTATAGGTGATATTCTTGGTATAAGGGTTGTCCAATTGGGTTGAATATTTTCACGTGGACTCTATGGCAGATTCAGATTTTTTTAAACGAAAAACCAGTCCTTCTCCAGATACCCCTGTTTTAAAACAGCAATTCGTTTTGCCAAAAAAAATTGGACCTTATCAAGTGGAAGCCCTTTTAGATAAGGGTGGTATGAGTTTTCTTTATTTATCTACTCATCCTCAAACTAAAGATCCTATTACTATTAAAGCTTTATTTCCTCAATATCTGTCTAATCCAGAAATGGTTCAAAGATTTTTGCGCGAAGCTGAAATTATCGCTCTTGCTGATCATCCGAATATTGTGAAACTTTATGGTCAAGGGGAATGGGAAGGTGGATTTTATATCGCAATGGAATTTATTCAAGGAATTTCATTGAGAAAATATATGCTTCGAAATCTCATTTCACTGAAACATGCTCTTGAATTAGTCATGGAAGTTTCAATGGCTCTTTGCCATTTGCATGCACATGGAATCATTCATCGTGATTTGAAACCTGAAAATATTCTTGTTACGGATACAGGTGAAGTTAAGGTCATCGATTTCGGAATAGCGCAAATGCTAACCGATCACCCTATTAATTCCCAAACGAAAGGAAGATTGATCGGAACACCCATTTATATGAGCCCAGAACAAAAGAATGATCCGGAATCAACTTCTTACCCATCTGATATCTATTCTTTAGGAATAATTACTTATGAATTGGTATTAGGGAAATTAAGCCATGGTCAAATCCATCTTTCATTAATGCCTAAAGGACTTCAGAAAATTTTGGCTAAAGCTTTACAGTTTGAACCTCTTGATCGATATCAAGATATTGTTGATTTTATGACAGATATTTCAATTTATCTTCATTCTCCAGCTTTGCTTAAAGAAAACAAGGAATTAGATCCCTTAGGGGATCTTTCAGAAAGTTTACGGCATGCTCAGCAATCATTAGTACCGCATGCTTCACCTTCATGGAAAAATCATGACGTGGGTTTGGCAACATATAAGAGTATGGGGACTTCCAGCTTGTATTATGATTTTTTTACTCTTCCAAATGAAACTTATGGAATTATTATAGGTGAACCTTCAATTAAAGGGTCGCCAGGTATTGTCTACTCTTCAGTTTTAAGGGGAATGGTTCGAGCTCTTTCTCAATTAACTTATCATCCTCAAGAAATGGCATCTGTATTAAATGGGCTTTTAATAGAAGATCCGATGAAACAATTTTTTTCTTTTAGTTCATTGATTTTATTACCTTTGGAAAACCGTTTTCGTTTCATTTCATGTAACTGTGGACATGTTTGGTATTGTCATGCGCAAGAAAATTTTTTAAAGCCAATTATATCTACAAATCGTTTATTAGGTGTTAATTCTGAAGAACGTTTTACTGAAGTCGAACACGAATGGAATCCTGGCGATACCTTGGTCTTCTATGCAACGTCTGGAGAAAAAACAGAAATGAATGAGCCACTTTTTTCTAAAGAGACAATTGAAAAAGGTATTGAAGAAAATAATGATTCTAATGCACAAAGGCAGGTTGATGGCATTCTAAGGAAGGTTAAGGTGAATTTAAGTAGAACACTGGATGAAAGATCCGTTGTTTTGTTAGTTATAAAAAACTTAGGGTAAGCGTTCAGTCAATTAAACTACTTAAATTATAAGGTAGGAAGGATTAGAACAAGATGAGCAGGCATATTCATCAGGCTAAAAATAATAAGTAGTTAAAATATTACACTATTAGCCTGAAAGGCTTAAATTGCAACAGCCCAGGGCATCGCCCTGGGCTGTTGCAATTTAAGCCTTTCAGGCTAATTAAGCCTCTGTATTTCAATAAATAAGAGGTTTTTAACTTGATGAGTATGAGATGGAAAGGTAATAGAGTCAGTCCATAATGAATTTTTTATAAATTTTAAATTAAGTTCATTGTGGACCGAAGCTATTATCTTGCTCATCCTGTTCCTATCCTTCTTATCCTGTAATTTTATGCGTCAGTTGAATAAAACGGATAAAGCAACGTTTTTGGTGGAAATTAAAGATAAAGTCAGAATAATACAATTCTCAAATAATAGTCGGAGTATCTAATAAAACATGGAAATTCTTTCAATTTTTCGTTGCTCATTAATTAGGGTAATCGCATTTACAAGCCTGCTTCAAGTTATATTTCCATTACCCAATAAAGCATTTTCTGATTCAAGTGAATATTTAAATGAAAATGAATATTTCGCTCAATTAACTTCTCTTGAAAGTGATGCAAGTTTTGATGTAGATCCATCTCTAGAACGTTCCTCACCTAACCCTGAGTCAGAGTTACCTATACAGCATACCGATTCAAATCCTGCATTTCAAAGTCCAAGTTCTCCGAATGTTGCAGTGCATCCAAAGCTTGAAAATGTAGGGCCTGTTCTATTTAATAATATTTCAATGATTGAATATGTTCGATTCATTAGTCGTATTTCAAATAAAAACTTCATCTTTGATGAAGAAGATTTACAATTTAATGTTACGATTGTATCTGAAGAACCCACATCAGTAGAAAATTTAACATCTGCATTGCTCCAAGAGTTAAAAATTAGAGATTTATCTTTAATTGAAGAGGGAAATAACATTCTCATTCATCGAAATCCAAGAGTAAAAGCACCCTACCAAGTGGTTTCAGATGATGCTTTAGCAATTGATGTTTTATCATCTGAAATTATCACACGAGTTTTTCGATTAAATACATTAGATCCAGCAAAAGCGAGTGAAATTATTCGTCCTCTTTTATCTGCTGATGCCTTAGTAGAGGTGTTGAGAGATTCAAATAATTTAATAATTACCGATCTTGTCACAAATGTTAACAAAATTGCTCAACTGATTGGAACTTTAGATTCTCCGAATACTGGTATTACGATTGGGCAATATGTCGTTAAAAATTCATTCATTGATTCGTTGGTTGAATTAGCGTTAAAAATTATTCAACCTATTGCGCAAGGAAATCCTTTTACACTTGTACCGCATACTGCGAGTGATAGTATTTATATCGTTTCGAATGGATTTATTGTAGAAAAAGCATTGGCGATTCTTCAAAATTTAGACCTCAATGAAGGTCGAACAAAAATGTTCTCGCTAGAGAAGCTGTACCCTACAAATGTTCAAGGTTTTGATCAAGAATTGAATGCACAAAGAGAGGCTGAAGCTGCTAGAGAGTTAGAAGCGCGCAAAAGTTTTTTAATGACTCCTAATGGTTTTAGAATTGATAATAATGGGTATTTAATCGGACCGGATGGAAGACCAGTTTTTCCAGGAACTCCTGGAACTGAAGGTTATCCTGTTGGACCTAATGGTCATGTCATGGGCTTAATGGCTCAAGGAATTGGTCCAGAAGGAATTTCAGGTGGAATTAGCGGGCCTAATGGATCGGTCTTTGCTCGTGAAGAACAAGTTGGTTTTGGAGGGATTTCGTCTCAGGGTTCTCATAGTGCTATTTTTGAAAAAGAATTTCAATCAGGTACAATTGGTTCTTCGTCAAGAATTTCTCAAGATTTACCTATGGGTCATATTGAAAGAACCGTTTTTTCAATTTATAAACTGCGATATCGACGTGGAGATCAAATTGAAATTGCTTTAAGAAAAATTGCTTTTAGCTTAGAACAAACCGGAACTGCAAATATTGATCTATTAACTGCGATTAATAGTGTTCAATGGATTGAGTCAACGAATGCAATTATCATAACCGGAACACCATCTGCGCTAAGTCGCGTTCGTGAATTGATTGCTGAAGTGGATGCTCCATTGCGACAAGTATTTATTGAATGCTTAATTTTACAAACGACAATCAGAGATTCCTTAGAATATGCTGTTACATTAGATCAAGCTATTCAAGGAAATAATCTTGCAGCATTCCAAGGCTTTAATGGAAATGTAGGTCAAGAAGCTGCTAATGCCATTGATTTCACAACAAATCCTCCAAGTTCTAGTGGTTTAGAAAGTGTCTTTGGAAATTTAGGTTATACTGCAGCTGTGATTGGTACACATATTACTCATCACGGAACCCGTTTTAACACCATTGCTGCTTTAGTTAAGGCTTTACATTCAGATGAAAAAACAAAAGTGATGCTTAATCCTAAAGTAATTACTGAGGATAACAACACTGCGGAATTTTTTGTCGGAACAGTTGATCGTTATAAAACTCAATCTATTACAAATGATCTTGGAACATTAGTTACGAATAACTTTCAGTTTATTGAAGTTGGTACATCTTTACTTGTAACGCCGTTAATAGGTAATGATGGATTAATTACATTGACCATTGAGCAAGAAACAAGTACAGGTGATGAGGCAGCAAATTTTTCTCCAGGTGGAAGTAATGCAACTGCAACAACGGATGTTAATCTTGTTCCTGTGATTAGTAAAAGTCGTACTGCAACGCGTTTCCATGTTCCAAATGGATTTTTTGTTGTCATCAGTGGAATGATCCAAGATAGCGAGACAAGAGCGTTAAATCAAGTTCCGTGTTTAGGTGGGATTCCTATTCTAGGATTTGCTTTTAAACAAAAAGCAAATTCAGATATTAAAACAACATTAATGATTTTTATTAGACCTTTAATTGTTGATACAGAAGAAGAACTTGAAGATTTAACGAGACGTCAACAAGACATCTATCGTGAAAAATCTAAACATCGTCGTGCTTGGAATTATGAAATTGATGAGGCATTGGATTCCTTTAATATCAAGCCTACAGATCCAGATGAAATTGGTTGTAATGAAAGATGATCAGAACTCAATTTTGGATTAGTCGTGCACTATCTTGTGCTCTAGTTTTTTTATTGACAGTACCGCACATTGGGTGTCAAACGACATGTAGGAAAATGGAGCCCACGATATTTTGTCCATTGCATGTAGAATGCGTTACCGACCTCCCTAGTCCATTTACCCCCTTATCTTCGGATGAAAAAAAAGAAGAATGGGGAAAAGAATTAATGTATGGAAATGCTTTTGCAAAAGAATGGGATCTTTATCGTGCAATTACATGTTACAAACGAGGGTTGTTCTTAATCCCTGATTGCGCTATTCAAAGAAAACATCAATTAGAATATGGAATTATTTTGAGTTATTACCTAGGTAATAAGTATCAAGATTCGCTAAATCAATTCGAAAAAGGGTCCTTAAGTCACGCGGGACCTGATTTTCCAGCGTTT
>JAUXSJ010000194.1 GCA_030679615.1 Parachlamydiaceae bacterium
TATAAAAAAAGGTCTTGAGTTATCACCTTTCAAATTGCCGCTGAAAACCGGCGTGATTGCATCCAATGATAGAACATTTGAAGGATTATTTGGTGTTTTTAATGATAGCCTGCCGGATGGTTGGGGTCGATTGCTCTTGGACCGCAAACTAATGAGTTTGGGTGTAAATCCAGGCATTCTCTCACCCCTTGATCGCCTCTTTTTTGTAGGAAGTCAAGGGATGGGGACGCTTTCTTATGAGCCTGAAAATCAAAGATCAACTAAAGCTTTGCGAGAAGATTTAGATGAAATAAACCATGAAATCCAAATTACACTCGAAGAAAACGACACTTACGTTGATGATCTGCTTATCTTGGGAGGCTCATCAGCAGGCGCACGCCCTAAGGTCTTACTACACATTGATAACGAAGACTGGCTCATTAAATTTAGATCAAGCCTTGATCCCAAGGATATCGGCGCCATTGAATATGCCTATCATTTGATGTCTAAAGAGGCTGGACTTAATGTACCGGAAGCCAAACTTTTTCCATCACGAAAAGGTCTTGGCTTTTTTGGTGTGAAACGATTTGACCGAAAAGGTAATAAAAGAATTCATATGCACACGCTTGCAGGACTTTTGCATGCAGATCACCGTGAACCGTCTCTGGATTATGAAACAATCATGAAAGCAACCATTTACTTAACCCGTGATGTAAGAGAATGCGAGGTGCAATTTAGAAATGCAGTTTTTAATGTGCTCAGCCATAACCGAGACGATCATTCGAAAAACTTTTCGTTTTTAATGGATAAAAATGGCATTTGGAGCGTATCTCCTGCATATGACTTAACTTTTTCTTCAGGACTAGCAGGTGAGCATACGACTATGATCATGGGGGAAGGAAAAAATCCTACGAAAAACCATTTGTTAAAACTAGCGAGCATAGGCAATATCAAGAAAGAAAACGCATTGAAAATAATAGAACAAGTCTCTGAAGCTACTCACAAATGGTACGATTTTGCAGAAAATGCAGGTGTTTCAAAATTGCAGAATAAAAATATTGGAGAAGCTTTAGATCGTATTGACAAGAGCCTCACAATTTCATAAATCTAAGCCTCATTACACGATGTCTTGCTGGTAAAGCTGGTTGCAGTTGATCTTGTAGATTTTTTCATTTGTAAAAGGCTATATTTTGCATTCTTAAACGCTCGTTTGACAATACATTATAAATTTCTCTTTTATAAGAATGTTGATTTCACACATTCAACAGTGAAGTGTACAATCCTGATTTATAGTCAATAATTATAATTTTATAATATAAACGTAAAACAATTAGACTTGAACCATGGTTAAATGAGTCTCTTTATTTTTAATAATTGTTACATATAATTGATGTCTTTCAAACAAATGATTAAATTTCTTGCAATAATCTTATATCAATAATCAAGCTTTTGTGGAATTTAATTATCTTTATGAATAAATCTCAATTTTATTTATTTCCGAATTAAATTTGTGAAATGAAAAAAGAATATCTGAGCTAAAGTTTTTTTTAATAAAATCAGAAGCTAAGTTGTTTTCTGTTTTTAAAAACGCCGTTCCATTTTCAATTTTTTCAACTTTCATGCCTTTAAACCAACTTTTAAATCGAACTGGATTTATGTTTTTTGATATTTCTTGAAATGATTCTTGTATATTTTTTTCTGAATGATTTAAAATTATTGATTTTAAAACATCATTTTTTTCTGTTTCCATATGATCTTGTTTTGTTTCGATAACACCTAAATCTCCAGCATTTACACGATCATATGTTTCTTTTTTTAATGCCCATAATATCCAAATTTTAAAAGCTGATTTAGTTTTTCCCATTAAAAAATCTGATGTTGCAATTTTAGAGCAATATTCTTTCCATTTTTCAAAAGATCCATTAAAAATGTTTAAAAATGTATCTAAAATAATTTTTGAAACTTTACAAGTGTGTTTTCCTAAATCTCCTATTTGTTCTATCCAAATATTTTTAATTTTTCTCACTAACTCATTTTCTTGGTTCTTCTCAATGTTTGGGATTAAATTTAAATTTGATGGTTTCTTAGTTTGAGTAGTTTTTTGTATATATATATATTTATATATATATCTAGAACGGTAATTTTTTCCGTTATAGAACGGCATGTTTTTGTTAGAATTTTCCGCTTTAGAATTATTGAGTAAAGTATTTTTACAAGAGTTTTTTTGTTTTTTTTCTTCTTCCTCCTTAAGAAGATTTAAGGATCTTGTATCTTCAAAATCTATATTTTTTTTTAATGTTATTTCTGGTTTAAAAAGTGAATTAAATTTAGCGTTAGCTACTTCATTGTTTCTTAAAAAAATAGTTTGTTTTGTTTGTCTGTTGTAATAACTTGCATATGATTTTCCTTGAAATTTATCATTTGCTTCGTTGAAAGCCGTTTTGCTTTTATATCTTATGCCTATTTCATCGAATGCTTTTGTAAATGTTTTACGGCTAATGCCCAGTTCTTCAGACCAACTATCTCCTTCTTTATATGTTTTTTGATTGGATGGTTCTAAAAATTTATAAAATCCATTTTTAAATTTAGAAAACCAATATTCAAGTTGAGATAATAAAAAAGAAGTCTGCTTTGATCCTGTTTTATTGTATATATGTGGATAATATTTAATATAATTTTGATATGTTTTGTCTTTATTCAATTCAATCTCCATTTATTTGGAGATCCAATCGATCATAAAATTTGACA
>JAUXSJ010000214.1 GCA_030679615.1 Parachlamydiaceae bacterium
TGAAGATGTGCTCACAATTTTTTTCAATTCATCAGAAATATTTGCTATATTTGCAGGAGACATGCCAATTAAGTTTATATTTAATTTTAGGAGGTGTGGTAGCGATTTAATCATTTCGAGAAGTATTTCGAAATGCTCATCCAAAAATCCAAAAAAATCATTTTTAAAGTATTTGTTTTTTTGAATTAAATCATAACCAGGCATGCCAATATCATTTAAGTTTACATATACAATTCCAGGTATATCTTTTAGATAGGGCATAATAGACGCAGCCATTGAAGGAGAAATTTGAGTGTCTATAGAGTGACGAAAATCAATTCCAAATCCTAATGTATTAATATATTTTTGTTTAATATTTGAATCATTTAAATAATTCTCAACAGTTCGTTTAATTGCTAAACCAATAGATTTTGCTAAATAGACTGAGAGTGGTTTAGAATTTAATCTGAAATCACCAATGCCAAAAATTTGTTTTAAAATTAATGAGATGCAGTGATAGTTTAATTTAGGTTTTATTTGATTTTTTTTGTTTATTTCTTCTTGATGATAAACTATATTTTTAAATTCATATTCTATATTAATCCCTTTTCTCATTATGATTTTGCATAATAATTCAGGCAAAAATTGCTCTTTTAATTCTTGACTCGGCCAACTACAATTTTCAAGCAAAGTGCTAGTATAAGAAATATAACATTGTTCTGTTTGTGCTATCCCATAAGCAATCAAAGCAAATTGCATAGGATGTGATTTCGCTTGTCGCAATAAATTTAATTTTTCATGTTCATATTTATCACTTAACTTTGAGACAATTTCATTAATCAAGTCTTTTTGTTCATTATTAAATTCAAGTTTATCATTAATATTTGATTTCACAAAGTCATCAGCAATAAATTTCATTTTAAAGTTATCAAGCAGATCTTCTACAGGTTTGCTTTCATCGATTGTTAAAATTTCAAATTCTTCAAATTCAGTAGGTGAAGAATTAATAGAATTTACATAATATGAATTATTATTGTTATTATTATAATTATTTACATTCATGTTACAATCTTTGAGGTTTTGTTTTTTAAAATTTAATTATCAACATTATGCAAACAAAGTAAAATTAAGCAATAAAATTTTAAATATATTTAACTACGTATAATGCTAAGTTAATCAATAACAGGAGGATTGATATATTTTAAATTGTGTAAATAATTTGTTTCAAGAAAAAGAACGATAATAATCGTTCAGTAAATGCAGTCAAACTTAAGCCCATTTCTTCAGAAATGGAGTTGATGAATGACTTACCTGATAGGGTCTGTCAAAAGTAATCTAAAAACAAATTTATATTCAACAAATTAACTAAAAAGAATTCTTAATCGTAATCATTCAAAAAAACTATGATTTTTCGTTGTTGTTTGATGGTATAGTAATGTGACAAATACCATTTTCATCCACCAAGTAATTGACTTCAATATTTGGCGCAAGTTCTTGAAGAGAATTAACCGATTGAACTTCAGTAAAAAATTGATTTAAACTAGCTACGGGTATCGTAAAAGAGACACCGGGTTTTTTCATAGCATGATCAATTATTCGTTCCTGATTTCTTAAAATAAATTCTCTTTCTTCTTGAGGAATACTACCTTCAAATACAACTGAGCTGTTACCATTTTCGTTTTTACTAATATACGTTTCCCAGTTTTTTGGGGATTTATCCTCATGACCATAAGGATCTTTGATTAAAGAAAAAAATCTATCTTCTTTTTCAATTGGAGATCTACAATAAGGACACTTTGTACCACCCTCAAAAAAAAATTTGTTTATACATTCATAATGAAACAAGTGATTACATCTGAGTACCTTAACTTTCCGTTTAAGTAATGTTTCTCTATCTATGGTAGGATGATCAAGAGAGGGATTGATTGGTTTTTCTTCATCTAGACAAATTGGACACAATTGTAAATTACTTATTGCATATGTCATCTTATTCCTCTCCTAATAATTCATTAACTTTTGGTGTTAGCATGTGTGTGAATTTTATACAAGATACAAATATGATGACTAAACGTAGGTAGATTATAAAGTATATGAAGATACTTTTTATTTGGCCAAATATAAAAAGAAAAAAACATATCCTTTGTATAGATTATTACTATTATTTGAACAAATAATTCTATTTAATAAATAAATCTGTTTACAAAAACAAAAGATAAATTAGATATCTAGAAAATTTTTATTTTTTTTTTAATTATATTACTTTATTAATTATCACATTACTTTATTAATTATAATTTTACTTTTATTCTTTAATTATTTATAATAAAACTTTAATATTAATAATTAAGTGAAGGATTTACATGATTAATAACGAATTTGATACTAATAATGTTTATAAAGGTTTTATATATGAAATTGTGGACTCCTCTGGAAATAACGGATTTTTAGCTGGATCTATCCACATCGGTGAAAAAAAATATAAAGTGAGTCAACATTTTAAAGAAGCTTTAGATAATGCAGATGAATTGTTTGTGGAATTTGATTTGAATTCTAAAAGTTTTAAACAGGTTAATACAGATATTGTTATAGCTAAAATTTTGCTTGAAGCTGATTTGATGAAGATTCCTCGAGAAACTATAATCAAAAGCTTTGGTGCAACGGCAATAGCAGTAGAGCAATTTCCAGTAGGTACAGAAGTAAAATTGGTTAAAAAAGCTGAGAAAAAAAATATCCCCATTTCAAGTTTAGAAACAGCAGAAATACAAGCTCGATTCCTCGTCAAGACAATTGCGGAATTATTAGATGAGAAAGAGCCTGTGAATGAAAATAATTTAAATATAGATGACTTTTATCAACCGATCAAAATGTATAAAGAAGGCAACAGTAAATATTTTAAAGAAGAGTGTGAAAACCAGTCGCTACAATCTCAATCATTATTAGCTGAGCGTAATGTGAACATGGTAAATGTGATGGATGCTCATTTTTCGAAAAAAGTAACCCCATTTTTTCTTGTGGGCACTGCTCATTTATATGGAGAACAAGGAATGGTCTCTCTTCTTCGAGAAAAAGGTTATACTGTAAAAAAAATGAAATAGCTCAAAAATCAAAAAAAAGTATTCAACTCTAAACCTAAGCGACAATTGGCGTAAAAATTAACCGCTGAGTCACCGACTCGACTTTATGGATTTTTATTCAATCGCTATGTCTTCATAATTCTTTTTGGAGTGCGAAGGCCCTGCCTTCGCTTTTTTATGGTTCGGTTATCCAATTTTATAGCCTTCTGTTTTTTATGAACCAATTTTAAGTTTATAAGGTATTGAATTGATCGAGTCTAAAATGACACCAAATAATCGATATTCCCTCTTAAAAAAGCGAAGACAGGGCTCATCCTATTACCCATAAGTTTTTGAATCGCTCTACGAGCTCTATGCTTTTTTTATCTTATTCCCACAGTTCCTTCGTCACTCGTAAACTCGCACCTCAGTCATAGTGGGCTTTAAAGGGAATCGTCCTACGGACTCAGAATATATTAAAATTGACCCTTGTAAACTACAATACATTTATATACATGTTTTAGAGTCCGTAGGACGACTCCCATTAAAGCCCACTGTGACTGAGGAGCGAGTTTACGAGCGACGAAGGAACTGTGGGAATAAGATAAAAAAAGCATAGAGCTCGTAGAGCGATTCAAAAAAATAAAGAATCAAACGCCATAGGAACTTATGGGTAATAGGACGAGCCCCTGCCTTCGCATTCCAAAAGTTATTCTGATGGGTAGGTATAAAGATTAAAATAAAATATGCTTAAATGATATGAGAAATTCTTGCGATTCTAAAATTACAATCCTTTGGTTTGAACAAAAAAACCTTAATCGAGCTAGAAAGCAATCTTTAATTCAAATTTATAGTTTAAAATAAGACCATACTTCAATGAATTAAATTTCGGATTCTTTTGTAAGTTTATTGAGATCCATAATGCACGTCTTTTAAACAACAATTGGTCATTGCTGTGCAGAATTTGTGCATAATTGCTAATAAACGCATGAAATATAAAAAAACCAACATAACTTCAATTATTGACTTATGTTGAGGCTGTCTTGGTAAGGTATAAAAAGAACGGAAGAGGTAGGATTCGAACCCACGGTCCCTCGCAGGACTTCTGTTTTCAAGACAGACGCAATCGGCCACTCTGCCACTCTTCCGTATGATATTCAATCAAATGAATTAAGGATGATTTATACAAAATAATGACAATTTAGGTCAATAGATTTTAAAATTATTTAAAAATTTAACCTTATCGTTAACTCTCAGAAATTTCATTACCCCAGTAAATACATTCCGTTTATACTCATTTGCTTTAACCTCAGTTTAAAATAAGAGAGTGTATGAATATTTTAATCATAGGTGTGGGCTATGTAGGACTTGTCAGCGGCACCTGTTTTTCTGAAATGGGTCATCATGTGACTTGTCTTGATATCAATGACGAACACATTCAACAACTAAATCAAGGAATCATCCCCATTTACGAACCTGGTTTAGAAGAAATGGTGAGCAGAAACATTAAAGCTGGCCGACTTTCTTTTGTAACAAATTATGCTGTAGCGGTTCCAAAAGCAAATGTTATTTTTATCGCTGTGGATACTCCCATGTCCTCCAAAGGTTCTGCGGATATTTCACGGGTTGAAACCGTAGCTGAAACATTATCTGAATACATTCAACAAAATTGTATTGTCGTAACAAAATCCACTGTTCCAGTTGGAACGACTTTAAAAATTGAAGAAATCATTCGAACAAAACTTAAATTAAAAAACCGAAACATCGAATTCTACGTTGTTTCAAATCCTGAGTTTTTGAAAGAAGGAAATGCTATTCAAGACTTTATGAAACCCGACCGAGTCATCATCGGTGTTAATCATGAATACCCTGCAGCAATGATGAGAGAAATTTATTCTCCATTTATGCTAAGTCATGACCGATTAATCATTATGGATATTTTATCAGCTGAACTTTCAAAGTACGCTGCCAATGCCATGTTAGCAACGCGTATTTCTTTCATGAATGAAATGGCTTTATTATGCGAAAAAATGGGAGCTGATGTCAATGCAGTAAGAATGGCTTTAGGATCTGACAGTCGTATTGGACATAAATTTTTATACCCTGGAGTCGGATTTGGGGGTTCTTGCTTTCCAAAAGATATTAATGCTCTTCTACATCAGGGGAAAAATCTTGATTTTGAGTTATCCGTTTTAAAAGCAGTTCACGAAACCAATCAACGTCAAAAGAAAATCATTCTTAATAAACTCGATTCATATTTTTCAAATAAAAATGGAATAACTCAAAAAACAATCGGAATACTTGGTCTTTCATTTAAACCAGATACAGATGATGTCCGCGAAGCGCCTGCACTAGAATTAATTGAGGATTTGTTAGCTCATCATGTTTTTTTACGGCTATATGATCCAGTTGCAATGAATAAAGCAAAAAAAAGAATAGGTAATTATCCTAATATTGTTTGGTGTGAAAGTGAAATAGAAGTGGCTGAAGGTGCAGATGCATTAGTTTTAATGACAGAATGGAAACAATTTCGCTTTTTAAATTACACTTCATTACTTAGTAAAATGAAAGGACGTGCATTTTTTGACGGACGCAATCAATGCTCACCGGAAAAAATGGTTCGAGAAGGTTTTGAATATTTTGGAATAGGAAGACCCATAATCAATTAAGATGAACATTCAACTTTACAACTCTATTCATAGATTCACTTTTTTACTTGTTTGTATTTTGCTGCTTTTTATTGGTTTTGGCAATGCACAAGATATTGAAAAAAATTTTCTAGAAGAATTTAAGAATGGATTAACTGTTGATTTAAGAGAGCCAACTTATTCTAATGGAGTTTTATCCACTGATCTTGGTGGGGTTATTACAGCCTCTCAAATTCGAATCCAAGCAAAAAAAATTAATTACAGCAAAAAACAATTTGAAGATGAACAAGTTTGGAAAGTTGAAGCATCTGAAGATTTAATTGTTGAATTTGGTGAATATATTTTTGTAGGAGAAAAATTAATTTATGATTTTCAAAATAGATCTGGGGTAATTTACGAAGGAACAACTTCTGTAGGAGCCTGGTTTTTTGGAGGTGAAGAACTTCAACTAAGAGCAGATGGGAGTTATTTATTAATTAATGGCTTTGTGACAACATCAGAAAATGATATTCCAGAATGGGGAATTTTTTCAAAATCAGTCCATATTCAAAACAACCATCAAATGTTAGCAAAAGATGTAAAATTTCGTTACATGAATATTCCCATCCTTTGGATACCTTCCTTAAGAATTAACCTTGATACCATCTTTGACTCCCCTATTCGTTATCGTTTAAGATGGGGTGGTAGACAAGGCCCTCGAGCTGGATTTACTTATGAGATTTTTTCTTGGAATAATTGGAAAACATTTGTCCGATTTGATTATCGATTTACCAGAGGTCCTGGTGGAGGAATCGAAACTTATTATGATTCATTAGATAACAACACACATTTTCACAGTATTAATTATTTGTGTAATGATTCGTCCATCTTACATATAAATGAAAAAGCGAGATATCGATTTGAAGGTGAATATAGAACTAGTTGGAATCTAAATAAAACGCGATTTTTATTAACTTATGACAAAATCAGCGACAAAGACATGCCTAATTTTTATTACGATCAAGATTTTTTTATTCAAAAATCTTATCGTACACAAATGCTTATTAGGCATCAGGAAGAGTATTCAATTACAAATTTTTATACTAGAGTTCGAATCAACTCATTCCAAACAGTTAAACAGCAACTTCCTTCCTTAGAATTAAATTTTAAACCCCGTGAAATACAAAATACGGGAATAATTTTTGAAAATTATGCAAATGCTTCTTATCTCGATTTTAAATATTCTGAACATATGATCCATGTAGATAATTATTGTTCTACTCGTTTTCAGTATCGACCCACGATGTACCGGCCATATAACTTAGGATCATTTTTAACTTTAACACCTGAAATTGGGGCCATTACTCAACTTTATGGCAATACGCCTCATGATGGCAAAGAATGGCTATTGATGGGAAAGGCTGCTTGCCACCTACATACTCAACTTTATCGTCAATATGCAAAAATTAAGCATGTGATTGAACCTTATTTATCCTATTACTACTTAACTTCACCTACCTCTTCTGCGCATGAACATTATATTTTTGATATTGATGATGGATTAACAAGATTAAATGCCCTTTCATTTGGAATACAAAATCACGTTTATGGTAAGCAAATCGAACTTGGTTTTTCACGACTTTTATCTGCGAATGTTTACTCGTTTGCTTTTTTTAACACGCATAAAATGAAACAAACCATTCCTCGCGTTTATGCAGATTTTTACATCACCACTTCGCCTACCCTACGTCATGTAATTAATACGGCTTGGAATTTTGACTTTAATCAATTAGATTATATCAATGTACGTTCAGATTGGACTGTAGATGAAAACCTTGCGATTGCACTAGAATTTCGTCATCGAAGTTCCTTTAGTTGGCGAAAAGTTGACGCTAACAATTTCTTTTTAGATCTATTTCATAGTGAAGAAAGATTACGTCATTCTTTTTTATCAGATCGCCGCGATACTTTACTAATTAATTTTTTTTACCGGTTTCATCCTAATTGGGCATTTGAATTTACATCAAGACAAGGGTGGAATCGTAAGCGTGAACCTAACTATTTTGAATATGAACTTGATTTACTTACAACGATTCAATCTGCATGGTATCTAAGGATTTCCTATCAACATCAACAAACAGATGATCGTTTTGTTATGTGCATTAATGTAGGCTCCCCTCCTTCAAATGAAAAGCAATTTGAAAAATTGAAATATTTTTATGAATAGATTTCTTTTTTTTTAATATTTTTTCACGCAAATTAATGAATAGTGAAATGAAATTCAAAAATTGTTATGATTTTCATTACAAAGGTCAACTTAAATATGGCAGACCTGGCTTAAATCCTACGATACATAAAGCGGCTTTTGCCGCTTTTATGTATCGTAGGATTACGATCGGCTGTATCGTAGGATTTTTAAGCGGACATGTTTAAATTGACAGCATTAACTGAACGATTACAGGCAAACAACCTCTCTTCAAGGTATTGTAAAATTATGTCCAGTACAATGACTGATATCACTCAATATATTGAACTTCAATCGAAGCGAGTTGAACAACATCTAAATACTTTAGTTCCTACTCAAGAAGGTCCAAATAAAATCTTATTTGATGCTGCTAGATACAGCTTACTTGGTGGAGGTAAACGTATTCGTCCAATTCTAGCTTTGGCTATCACAGAAATGTTACAAGGTAATGTTCATCAAGTTTTAACACCTGCATGTGCTTTGGAAATCATACATACTTATTCATTAATACATGATGATTTACCTGCGATGGATAATGACGATTTTCGTAGAGGAAAGCCGAGTTTACATAAGCATTTTACTGAAGGTATTGCTATTTTAACTGGAGATTATTTGCTAACTTACGCTATCGATCTTCTGGTCAATGAAAATTCTCTTGAACCTAGCGTTAAACTCCAATTAATTTCTACTTTAGTCCGTCAAAGTGGCAGCCAAGGAATGATCGGCGGACAAGTCATGGACCTCTGTTCTTCTGAAAAAGCAATTTGTCTAGAAACTTTAAAAAATTTACATTTACAAAAAACCGCAGCCTTACTGACTGCTGCCATTGAATTTGGAGCTATTATTTCAAAAGCCTCTGCTCACCAGATGAATCTTTTACGACAATTTGGCGAAAATATTGGCTTAGCTTTTCAAATTATTGACGATATTTTAGATGTCACCTCAAGCTTTGCTAAACGAGGCAGTGATTCCATATCAGATCAAAAAAATTTAAAAACAACTTATGTTTCATTGCTAGGTGTACAGAAAGCTAAAGATAAAGCTGATTATCATTTTCAAGAAGCAATCCAATATTTAAAACAACTCCCCTACGAAACATCCTTGGTAGAAAACCTAGCTAATTATATGATTAATCGAAAACACTAAAAATGCATAACATGAAAACAAATACCGAATATTCCATTAAACACTTACCATTAAAAAGAACTTTTGACATTTTTTTTAGTATTTTTTGTTTAATCATTCTTTCTCCTATTTTTTTAGTTATTAGTATTCTCATTTTATTTACATCTTCTGGAAATATTATTTACTCTCACGAAAGAATGGGTAGAGGTGGAAAACCATTTCGTTGTTATAAATTTCGAACAATGTATTTAGATGCCGACATAAGATTAGCTGAATTACTTAAACACGACCCTCAGCTTCTTAAAGAGTGGCAGCAAACATACAAATTAAAAAAAGATCCTCGTGTGACTGCAATTGGAAATGTCCTTAGAAAACTTTCTTTAGATGAGCTCCCACAATTTTGGAATGTGTTAAGAGGTGACCTTAGCGTAGTTGGACCAAGGCCTGTTGTAAAAGAGGAATTTGAAAAATATTTTGGAACAAAAGGTTACAAAATTCTTTCTATTCGTCCAGGTTTAACTGGTTTATGGCAAGTTTCAGGAAGAAGTGACATCACTTGCTATCATAAAAGAATACAGCTAGATGAATATTACGTTGATAATCAATCTCTTCTATTTGATTTACAATTGATTCTAAAAACTATTCCCGTCATGCTTGGTCAAAAAGGCGCTTATTAATCTTTAAAACGAAGACCACAAGGAGTACCCAGAGATTATTTACATAATAGAATTCTCTAAGAATTAATTTAATCGTTCAGTCAATTTTTGGATTTATTGGGGTCTGGCTTGTGATTTGTGATTTGAGATCTTCACAAAACTTTTCTATGATTCATTATCTCAAATTGCAAATCACAAGCCAGACCCCAATAAATCCAAAAATCGAACTGAACGATTACATTCATTTTGAATGAATCTTTAATGAAAAATATCCTCTCTGTGTCTCTGTGTTTTCTGTGGTAAAAAAATAATGCGTCGTGTTTAAAAATTGGGAAATTGTATTGATGTACCTCATTTATTTATTTATTTACACATTCATTCTTTCACTTGTTTTACCTATATTTTGGAACTCTGCCTCAATTTTTTTTTACGTACCCTTTCTTGTCATTTGCTTTTATCGGACTAAATTTACACACGCACTATGGTGGGCTTTAATTTGTGGCTTTTTTGTTGATTTGTTTTCTGTTCATACACGTTTAGGCAATACCTCTCTTGTTTATTGTTTGACAACATTTATCCTTTATCGTTTAAAATTTCGATTTTTTGAAGATGGATTTAGTACTTTCCCTGTTTTAACTTATGTATTTGTTTCTTTATCCACATTAATGCTAGGCCTGTTATATAGGATTATAGACATTCATTGGCTTGTTTTTTCGTGGGATTGGATTCAAAATGATTTAATTATTTTACCTTTAAAAGACAGTCTCTTTGCTTTATTTTTTTATACGATCCCTTTATTTTTGATCAATCAACGTTACTTTTCATTCATTTTTCATAAAAGAAGAAGGAGATCTCGATGAAATACGCTCCTTTAGCTGAAGAACTTAGACCACACAGTATGAATGAAGTTGTTGGTCAAGATCATATTTTAGGCTCTTACGGGCTAATCACACAAACAATAAAAGCTAAAAAACCTCTATCGATTATTTTATGGGGACCTCCAGGTTGTGGTAAAACATCGATTGCCCGACTTTATGCACAGGCATTTGAAATGCGATTCATTTCAATGAGTGCTATTTTTAGTGGAGTTGCTGACTTAAAAAAAATCGTTAAGGAAGCTCAAGAAAATCCTTTATTTAATAAAGGTACAATGTTGTTTGTGGATGAAATTCACCGATTTAATAAAGCACAACAAGATGCTTTTTTGCCTTATTTAGAAAATGGAACCATTATTTTGATAGGTGCAACAGCTGAAAATCCTTCATTTTATCTAAACGGAGCTCTGTTATCAAGATTACGAGTCCTTCCTTTATACCCCTTAGATTTATCAGCTTTAAATCAATTATTAGAAAGGTATGAAAAAAAATTTGGTTCTCTATTATTAACATCCGAAGCACGCGAACTTATTTTATTATGGTCTCAAGGTGATGGTCGCTATTTGTTCAATCTAATTGAAAATATTCGCAGTGCAAATAAAGAATTAAATGAGACTGATCTTAAACAACTTTTACAGAAAAAGCCTGCATTATATGATAAACATGGAGATCAACATTATCAGTTAATCTCTGCTTTACATAAATCTGTAAGGGGGTCTGATCCAGATGCAGCATTATATTGGTTTGCAAGAATATTAGAAGGTGGCGAAGAACCTTTATTTTTAGCTAGACGTTTAATAAGAATGTCAATTGAAGATATTGGGTTAGCAGATCCACAAGCTTTAACCTTAGCCATAGCAGCAAAAGATGCGTATCAAATGTTAGGATCTCCAGAAGGTGAATTGGCTTTAGCTGAAGTTGTAGTTTATTTAGCTTTAGCTCCTAAAAGTAATGCCTTATATGTAGGTTTAGGAGATGCCTCAAAAATCGCTAGTCAAACGACACATTTAAGTCCCCCACCTATCATTGTCAATGCACCTACAACATTAATGAAAAAAATGGGCTATGGTAAAGGTTACCAATACGATCATGATCAAGAAAATGCCTTTTCAGGTCAGAATTATTTTCCTTCAGAATTAGAAAGAAAAAGTTTTTATCAACCAGTTGAAAGAGGTTTTGAAAGAGAAATGAAAAAAAGAATGGATTATTTTGAACAATTAAGAAAAAAAAAGGGTAAAACCCAATGAACAAACCTCTTGAAGATAAAGACATTTTCGAAAATCTAATTAAAACGATATTAATTCATTTAAAAAACTCTGAAAATGATGATATAGATTCATTTGAATCCTATCATGTTCATTTACAAAGAAATTTATATTCGACTGAAAAAGAATATATTGATCATTTTATGAAGGGATATGAGTGCTTAGTCTGCGAAAAAGATTGAAAATATATTGCAATCCTTTTGAAGATCATTTTGAATTCACGATGGTTTTTGTTTTACAAACAAACAGGTCATTCCGATTGATTTCCCATGGATGTTTTTTAACAAATTAAACATCCATGGGAAGTCATCGGATTGGAATTGTAAGAGTTACTCTTATAATTTAAATTCAACAATTCGATTTACTAATAAAGCGCTATGTTCTTCTAGTTGTTTCCATCGCTCTTGAAAATTTTTAAAAGTGACATTATTAATACTCTCTTCAATAATATTAATACCTTTTTCAACACTCCCCTCATCTTCTTCAAAGAGATTCTTTTCATTTATGATTTTTTGGTCTATTGAATTGAAAACAATTTGAAATTTAGACACCTCTTCATTAAATATTGAAATGTCATTCATTAACCATTGTATTCTAGCTAGTAAGTCCAATTTTATTTCGTTTAATGGCAATTTTTTTAAATTTAATAAACTATTTTCTATAGATTGGTTGATTTCATTTTGATGAAGCCCACCTATTGCTTTAGGGATGATAAGCATAAATCTCCTTTTTTTTAGTTATAACTTCAATTTGATTAATACAAATTTGACGAGAACTTTAAAAATTTAAATTTTATTTATTAAAAAATCAATTAAAAAGGATTATAAACATCAATAAATTCACAAGGGATATTCAAACTCTTTTGTAAATGTTCAGCTAATGCCTTAGGTCCGATTCTTTCAGTTGCTGAATGCCCCATGGCAAAAAAATTAATTTTTTCTTCCTCAGCTTGATACCAATTTGGTTCATCAAAACTCCCTGTAATAAAGGCATCAAGGCCATGCCTTGCTCCTTCTACAAGAGATTTATGACTACCACCTGAAATTAAAGCGATTTTGGTAATAACTTCAGGACCACCAAAAGCTGTCGTAGCATGATGAGTGTAATAATTCTCAAGCTTTTTTTTCAATTCTTGAGGTGATGTAGGGTCGATGATTCCTTTAACACCAATAAAATTTCCGTTATAAAAACCGAAAGGTTCCAATTGAGTCCATCCAAGCTCTCTAGCTGCTCTCCAATTATTCCCAATTTCTTCATGCTTATCCATTGGAAAATGGTAAGCAAATAATGAAAGATTATTTTCTAGTAATAGCTTAATTTTTTCTCGTTTAACACCTTGGATACAATAGTCGTCTTTATTCCAAAATAAGCCATGATGAACAATCAACGCATCTGCTTTGCATTCGATCGCTTTTTTTATTGTAGCAAGATTCGCAGTCACACCTGTAGCTACACGAAAAATTTTATCTTT
>JAUXSJ010000218.1 GCA_030679615.1 Parachlamydiaceae bacterium
AGACGGAGAGTCGCAGAGAAGGAAATTCTTAAATATTTTTTTATTTAAATTATTTTCTCTGCAACTCTCCGTCTCCCCGCCTCTCCGTTAAAGAGGGTTAAATAAATTCCGTTTTAGACTGACGCCCCTATCATTTAGTTAGGGTCGTTATCCTGTCTATCTTGTTCTTTATCCTTGTTCATCCTGTAATTTTTATGCGCGACTAAATATTAGCTTTCTAGCACATATGAAAAAATGAGCGGCGCCACTATTGATGCATCCGATTCAATGATGAAACTTGGTGTTTGTCCATCAAGTTTGCCCCACGTAATTTTTTCATTTGGAACCGCACCACTATAGGACCCAAATGAAGTTGTACTGTCGCTTATTTGACAGAAATAGCCCCATAAAGGCACCTTTTCAAGTAAATCTTGACGAATTAGAGGCACAACGCAAATAGGAAAATCACCCGCAATTCCACCACCAACTTGAAAAAATCCAATAGTAGAATTTTTTGTGGTCTCTTTATACCAATCTACTAAAAATCCCATTTGTTCAGGACCAGATTTCATAATGGAATAATCACTAATATCTCCAGAAATCACATGAGAAACAAAAATATTGCCAAGTGTCGAGTCTTCCCATCCCGGAGTCACTATTGGAAGATTTTTTTCTTTCGCAGCAAGTAACCAACTGTCTTTGGGATCGATTTCGCAAAAACGATCAACCAAGCCTCCATCTAATAATTGATACATGTATTCATAGGGAAAAAATCGTTGTTTAGACTGGTCAGCTGCCTGCCAAAGCTCTAGCATTTCATTTTCTATCCGTCGAATTGCAGTATCTTCTGGTATACAAGTATCCGTCACACGATTCATTCCTTTTTTTAATAAATCCAATTCATCTTGAACAGTTAAAGAACGATAATGAGGAACTCTTTCATAATGATGATGGGCAACTAAATTAAAAATATCTTCTTCTAAATTTGCTCCTGTACATGAAATTGCATGGACCTTATCTTTTCGAATAAGTTCAGCTAGAGAAATTCCCAATTCAGCTGTGCTCATAGCCCCAGCGAGGGTGATTAACATTTTACCTCCCTGATTTAGATGGTTGATCCATCCTTCAGCAGCATCCACACAAACAGCAGCATTAAAATGTTTAAAATGACGTTTCATAAATGTTTGCATATAGGTCATAGTAATTTTCTCTCCATTTTTCGAAATTTTAAACAGTTAAATAAGTGTAACTTTCTAAAGATTCTTTGAATTTTTTTTGTAATTTGGCCGATTCAGCTGGGGTAATTCTTCCTGCTTGAAGTCCTTTTTCAATAATCATTCGCATTTGTTTTAACAATTGTTGAGGACTGTACTGAACATACGTTAAAACTTCTTCAATTGTATCTCCTTCAACAACGTGCTTTATGACCCACTGTCCATTTCCATCAAGTTCCACGTGGACTGCATTTGCATCACCGAATAAATTATGTAGTCCTCCTAAAATTTCTTGATAGGCGCCTGTCAAAAAAACTCCTAAATAATATGGACTGTTATGAAAAGAATGTAAGGGCAATTCAGGGCGTGATTCACGTTTTCCAACAAATCGATCGATTTTACCATCACTATCGCAACTCATATCAGCCAGAATGGCTCTGCGTTTTGGGATTTCATTTAAACGATGAATGGGCATCACCGGGAACAATTGTTCGATTGCCCATGAATCAGGAAGAGATTGAAAAACTGAAAAATTGCAAAAATAGGTGTCAAACAATTGTTCGTTAAGTTTTTCAATATCTTCAGGGATATGCGAAAGCTCCTTAGATAATAAACTAATTTTTGCGACAAGATGTCGATATGCTTTTTCAGCATAAGCGCGTTCGTGAAGCGTCAAATGACCGAAAACGAAATTTTCAAGAATCGCTTCCTTTAATTCAAAAGCATCGTGAAGGGCTTCTTGACAAGTTGGAGAAGATACTTTTTTGTAAAGGTCGTACAGAGAAATTAAAATGTCATGATTTGTTGGAGGTTGCTCTAGAGAATCTACAACATCTACTGTTGGTGCAACATCAATGACTTCGGTAATCAAAAGTGCATGATGGGCCACAAGCGCACGTCCAGATTCAGTAATGATGATTGGATGTTTTATTTGTGCTTTATCGCATGCACTTCCTATTGCCGAAACTACGTCTCTAGCATATTCTTCAACTGAATAATTCATGGACGAATCAGCTGTCGTTCTTGTACCGTCATAATCGACACCTAATCCTCCTCCAGCATCCAAAAAACATAAAGAAGGGCAAAGTCTCGATAATTCAGTATACATTCGACAAGCTTCACTTAAAGCTTTTTTTACTGCATCAATGGTTGTAATTTGACTTCCTATGTGGAAATGTAAAAGCTTTAGCCAAGAACTTTTATTCGCTTTTTCGAGTTGATCTAAACAGAGGACAATTTCGTGTGTGTTTAATCCAAATTTTGCCTGATCTCCTCCAGAGGTCTTCCATCGACCTGCACCTTTGTTCGACAGCTTCATCCGAAAGCCAATCTCAGCTTCAACATTTAGTCTTTTTGCAACATCTAAAACGACTTGTAATTCATAAGGTTGTTCAATGATAATAATGGATCGACGACCTAATTTTCGTGCAATCAATGCTAGTTCAATATATTCAGCATCTTTATACCCATTACAAAGTAAAAGTGATTCAAGATTATTACTAAAAGTCATGACAGCTAAAAGTTCAGGTTTGCTTCCTACTTCTAATCCCAATTGACCTTCTTGACCTGCTTGCTCAATCAATTCGACGACATGGCATTGTGGATTAACTTTGATGGGGTAAGCAATTCGGTAAGAATTTTGATAATTAAACTCATGAATTGCAGACTGAAAAGCAGATTGAATTACTTGAATACGGTCTTTAATGATATCGTCAAAGCGAATAAGAATAGGTGCTTCTATTCCACGCTGAACTAAAGATTCCACTAATTCGAAAAGATCACCTTTTTGTCCATTTTTATAGGGTGATACATAAACGTGACCTTTTTCGTTCATTCCAAAATAAGGAGAACCCCATCTTTTTATCCAATAATTTTGCTCATTTTGTTCTGCTGCATTAGAATCTTGATTCACGTTAGATGGTTCCTTTTTTCATGATTAAATTAGATCATTTTAAGGTGTGAAAGTTATAATCGCGAGCTAAATTTCAATAATTCTCAGTTATTGATATCTGAACTTTGAATCTACAATGGAATTTATTTAAACCAGTTTAACGCAGAGGAGGAGAGACGGGGAGACGCATAGAAGAATATTTAAAAGGAAAAAAAATGTATATTTTAAATTTAATTTTTTTTCTCTGCGTCTCACCGTCTCTGCGTTGAACTGGTTTAAATAAATTCCTTTGTTGAATTCATCTTACTAAAATTTTATAATTTTAATTTCACACGCCATTTTTTGAGGATTTTATCGGGTAAATAAGACATTTTTGATTCTCTAAGCGAAGGAATGTTCAAATCCTGTTCAAAATTAATCCAACTATTTGGACGATCAATCGAGCCTGCAAAACTTTGATCTAAATACTGATAACTTCCTTTCACATTTTTCAGCGCTTTTCCAAAATGCATGCTGTAACAATCTTCATTTAACCATTCTCCAATGACAAATCCAACAGGGTTTGAATCAGCATAAATGATACGGCCTCCTAAATTTAATTGATCCAAAAGCTCAAATGCTTCTAAACACATGGTGAAATCATTGGAAATTTCTGGATTCGCAAGTTCTTTTTCCCAAGCTTCCAATACTTTTTTTGCATCTTGAGCATTCTGATTTGTAAGAGGTTCGCTTTTAACATCGTAATGATCAAAAAGTTGTTGAACTAGGTTTCTCTTTTTACCTAAGTGTCTGCCGGGGTAGTAAGCAAGTTTTAGTGCTTGGTAAAGATAATCACTTTCACCTTCATTGAAATAGGCGGAATCTACTAATGGATCTAAATCTTTAAGATATTCATCTGGTACTGGAAATAAATATTGAATTTTTAGATTTTTCATTACCTGCTGAATCATATTCATGTATTCAGTGGAGAAGGGATGCATGAGCATAAGATATGGTAATTGATCTCTTGTTATACCTTGGATTGTGAAATATCCATTGCTTTCAATGAAATGATAGGAGTGAATCTTTCGAAAAAGATAAAGATTTGAAAATGCATATTCAGAAAGTAAAAATTTTAATTTTTTAAAATGTTCGTTTATAACCTTTTGATGCTTAAGATCTAACGTCTCAATATTCATAATTTTAATTTGGTAAATGTTTTGTCTATAACCAACATTAATTTGATTGTTTGCTTAAAGAAAATTATCCTCAGTCCAATGACTATAGGTTTTTTTGTTCATCGCCTTACTTTCATGATACCTTTTGGAGTGAGAAGGCCCTGCCTTCGCTTTTTT
>JAUXSJ010000221.1 GCA_030679615.1 Parachlamydiaceae bacterium
ATCTTGCCAATACCCAAAAAACTATAAAATTAGAAACTAATCTTGAAGAGATTGATAAAAGCGAGAAGAAAGAATTTTTCTTTATTACTCTTGATTGAGACATTAAGTTAAGGTTTTGTAGTGTTTATTAATTGGATAATACTTTTTCATAGACTTCAAGGTATTGCTTAGCTACGTTGTCGAAGTGATATTTGCTTAAACTACCGTAATTCAATTTCTCTTTAACCGCATTATGGTTTTTCTCTAGATATACAATATTTTCTATTAATTCTTCTTCATTATTTAAGTCAAATTTTAGCATTTGCTCGTTATGGTTTTTATCCAATTCAATGCTCGTAGGTATCTTAGATACAATTATTGGAACCCCTTGGCTCATGGCTTCAATTATTGGCATACCGAAGCCTTCATATATTGAAGGGAAAATAAAGCCAATACAATTTCTGTAAAGCCAAACGATATCTTCGTCAGTTAAGTAGCCTAACGTAGTTATTCCAAAATCCTTATTTAATAAATGCTGAAAGTCGCGCGATCCCCACCATTGTTGACCACCAAGTACTAATATAGTTTCTTTAGATAGTAATCCTTTTCTTTTGGCCTTAATAAAAGCCTCGAGAAGGAACTTAAGATTTTTTCTTCGTGATAGGCTTCCCAAAAAAAAGAAAAATTTATTTGGCTTTAGCGAATGTCTAGTTTCAATGGTTGCACTTTTTGTGACATTTTCCCAGAAGATATCTCTTACGCCATCGACGCATGGGAAAATTATATCAGGATTGGCTGATGAAAACAAATTCACTATTTCGTTTTTAATAGATTGTGAAGGAGTAATTATTCCATCCGCTCTTTCAAAGGCTTTACGTATTGAGTGTTGGTTATATTTTACATAAATGAAGGGAACTGTATCTGGATAGAGAAAAACTCCAAGGTCGTGAATAGTAACAACTCTTTTTCCCCTCCCTTTAAATAAAGGGGCGGAGTTGTTTTGGTAATGCACAACATCATAATTTGAATAAAAACGTTGAAGATTGATGTAAGTATCTAGACTAAACTTTCTTATTCCACGTGGTATAATTTTAAATGCTCGGTAATCACTGATTCTGCAATTACAATACTTACTTAAATGTTTGTGGAGATAAATAGCTTGCAAACCAATTCCACTGGGTTTGTCTATAGAAGACATTCCTTCATCAATAAGTACGTTAATTAGTCTTTCCATAAGCAAAACTCAAGTTACCCAAATATTTATATCAAATAATTTCACCGTTTTTAATAACTTAGAATTATATCAATTACTTTTTTTCGAGTAAACCCATCCGGTGATATAGTTATATTTATCTGGAGCATCTACTTGAATTTTCTCAAATAATTCTTTCACAAATACTAAAAACAATCCTACCATTAGCGAAACAACAAAACCAATTAACGCAAACAGTGTGCCCTTTGGCTTTGCTTTTCTATCAGCCGGACCAGCTTTATCTAGTACAATTACAGAAGGAGTGTTTCTGGCTTCTTCAACTCTAGCTTGTTCATAAAGTGGCTGCACGAATTCTAAAATTTTATATTGGATTTCAAGGTTGCGGTAAATTTTTAGATACTCATTTCCTAGTTCCGGTGCTTGCTTAAATGGTATTAATAGTTTTACATCTTTTTGTGATGGATCCGTTCCCGAATTCAATTGATCAATTTTTTTCTGTAATTCGTTTAACTCAATTTGAGTTGTGGTTGTTGTCGGATGCTCGGCACCGTATGTTTGTTTTAAAACATTTAATTCAACTTCTTTTTTATATAGTTCGGCATAAATTGCAGACATCGATTTTACAGTAGCTTCAAGTTGTTCCGGAACTGCAATTACCCCATACTTTTCCTGGAATTGCCTCATACCGTCTTCAAGTTTATTTATGTCTTCAACATTTTGCAGATATCGTTTCTCAACAAATTCTCTATTCGCTTTGGCATTAGTTACACTTAGCTGTGTATTAATGGTATTCAATCTAGCAACCAAATAGTTGGCAATATCGGCTGCTTTTTGTGGATTCTTATCTAAAACACTAATCGTTAAATTACCTTCATCTTGTATCTCAAGCTCTAAATTGTCTTCCCAATCTTTTACAACTTTTTCAAAATAATCACCAACTCTATCATACTCCTTCTTTAGCTCAAAGCGATTAATAACATCGCTTGTTACGGTAGCGCTTTTTAGTATTGCGACAAATCGGTCAGCTTCAGAACTGCTGCCGGTTAGTGCAGCTAACCCTTTGCTAGCCGAAAATCCTTTAGCAAGTCCGGATAATCCGGTAAGCATAGAAAGTGGATCATTTTTTTCCGCCGGAAAAACAGATGCAGTAGATTTATACCATTTGGGAGCCAGCAAAGCATACGCAGTTGCCCCAATTGTAGTTATAGATATAAACAGAATTAAAAACCACCGGTATTTTACAATCACTACCAGAAATTCAACAAATGTGTTTCCTACGTACGTTTTGGTTACTTCTTCAGGGTTGTTCATATTCTTCTAATTTTTTGATGATTGAATAATGATGAAAGCTAATGTTACTATAGTTGACACAATGCTGCCAATTGTACCAAATTGTTGTAAGTAATAAGATAAATCTCTTG
>JAUXSJ010000227.1 GCA_030679615.1 Parachlamydiaceae bacterium
AAACAAACTTAAAAGTTTCCCCACGGACTAAGGCACTTAAAATAATAAATAAGAACAGTGCAACTACTGATTACGATGCTTTTAAAAACGCTTGTGTACAATCCGGCGGAGTTGGAAGTACATTTAATCTGAACTATGATAACGGAGTGGTGAAGCAAAACTTAACAGAGTTTTCAAATTTTGTCTTTGTTGATGCTGATAAAGATGGTAATCCACCGCCAGCCGGAACAGTAGTTAGAATAAGTACTAAGAAAGGATTGAGTGTAAACGATCTTTTTGAGTTCAACAAAAGTAATTTCACAGATGTAGCACAACAAAATATCCCAACCGAGTTTTCTTTAGAGCAGAACTATCCAAATCCATTCAATCCGGAAACGACTATTAGATACACAATCCCGTCAAACGTGAAAGGTGAAACGATAAAAGTAACATTAAAAGTTTATGATGTTCTTGGAAGAGAAGTTGCAACTTTAGTTGATGAATTCAAACAACCCGGAGTTTACAACTCTACGTTCTCCACTCTTCGTTCTTCACTCACTTCCGGTGTTTATTTCTACAGATTACAAGCTGGCGATCTTCGCTCAGGACATGGTTTTGTTCAAACAAAAAAAATGTTGCTGCTTAAGTAACAATCGGAGGGTTTATGAAATTTCGTATTTTGATTTTTGCGCCAGCTATGCTTGCAACAACAAGCCAGTTTGTTGGGCAATCATTTTCTAAAGTAAACATCAATAACATTTCTACTTTCGTGTACATCGATGGGAGAATGGATATTGCGCCAAATGGCTATTCGGGCTTTAAACTGCCTTTTGCCTCTGAGAAGTTTAAGTATTACACCTCAGGGTTTCATTGGGGCGGATTAGTCAATTCAGAAATTAGAATTGGCGGAGCGAAGTATTCTTCGAGTCTAAAATCCGGTTGGATTGATGCCGAAGGAAATGCACAACAGCAAGATGGACAAATAAAAATTTTTAGAGTTCGTCCGGATTATCCGTTTGCCAAACTCGATGTCGAAATAAAAGATGAGGGCAAAAGTGAAGCTGAAATTAGACAACAATATATTCTTGATAATTCGAGGTGGCCAATCAATCTAGGCGCTCCGTTTAAGGACGTGAATGGAGATAACAAATTTACTGACGGCTTGGATATTCCCGGATACCCGAATGCAAATCAAACATTGTGGTTTGTAGCTAATGATAGTCACTCGAATAATAACGCTGACATTAATTTTCCTTTTTCTTCAAAACCTACCGGACTAGAACTTCAGGTAACTATTTGGGCATATTCTAATCAGTCACAATTAAAGAACTGCATATTCAAAAGCTTCAAACTAATTAACAAAAGTAAAACTCAATCTATTAATGATATGTACATAGGGATGTTTTGTGATGTTGATATAGGTGAAGTCGTTAATGATTTAGTTGGCTGCGATACAACTCTTAATCTTGGCTATTTATATAACAGTACGGATTCGGAAATCGCATTAGGAAATAATCTGCCGGTTACCGGCTATGTTTTATTAAAAGGTCCCACCATTGATGGTTCATTAAGCGATTACGTAATTGTTAAAGGAAAGAATGTCTTTGGGAAAAAGAATTTGAAAATGTCTTCTTTCAATCCTTTTCCTAAACGTTATGTTTGCCCTACTTGCGATCCTGCACCAGCCAATCCAAAAAATTATTATCAAGCCTTACGTGGCTTGAATATGTGGACAGGTGTACCGTTTGTTGACCTTACAACAGATCTTCAAACAAGATTTCCTTATTCGGGTGATCCTAGAAGTAATACCGGCTGGTTAGATGAAATACTTGATCAAAATAGAGACCGACAGTTTCAGATTAACTCCGGTCCATTTAATATGGCTCCCGGCGATACTCAAGAAGTTGTGTTTGCACAGCTTGCTTATACGGGAATGAAACAAAAAGAAACTGTGACGTATCTAAAATATTTAGCAAGAATTGCTACCGAATTTTATAATACTACGTATTCGGGGCTTCCAAATAATGTAATAGAAAATGATAAGTTACCGACCGAATTTTCCTTGGAGCAGAACTATCCAAATCCGTTTAATCCGGAAACCACTATTAGTTACAAGGTACAAGCGGCATGCAAAGTAAGCTTAAAAGTGTACGATCTTTTAGGAAGAGAAGTGGCAACATTAGTTGATGAATACAAACAACCGGGTATTTATAAAGTTAAATTTAACGTAGAGACGCGCCATGGCGCGTCTTTACATAGTGGAGTTTTCTTTTACACTTTGACTGCAAATAGTTTTACTCAAACTAAGAAGATGATGCTAATTAAATAGTGAGTGGAGGGAATATGAAATTTCGCTTATTGATTTTTGTGCTAGCAATCTTTTCAACGGCTGACCAACTTTCAGCTCAATCATTTGCCAAGGTAAACATCAACAACGTTTCTACGTTTGTTTGGAATGATGGTAGGATGGATTACGATGTAAAAAATAATAAAGCCGGATTCGAGTATTGGAAAGGAACGAAAAGATATAGCGTTTTTGCTTCCGGTGTTTATTGGGGAGGTTACATTGACAATGAATTGCGAGTAGGTGGAACAAAGTATGGAACTAGCGTTAGACCCGGAAATGAAAGTAGGGACACCATTATTTATAAAGTGAGACCGGATTATAAAACTGCAAAACTTACAGGTGAGATGAACGATGGAGGGAAGAGCGAAGTAGAAGTTAGACAGCAATACTCTCACGATTATGAAAACTGGCCGGTTAAAATCGGGGCACCATATTATGATATAAATTACGATGGAAAGTTTACACACGGGAAAGACATACCCGGTTTTCCAAATGCTGATCAAACATTATGGCAAGTATGCAATGATTTTGAGGTTAATGATTTTGACCTTGACTTAAATCCTTTTTACTCTGATCAAACTAATGTTGAAGTGCAAATTACTACATGGGCATATTCAAAATATGAATTGCTGAGAGGGGTAGTATTCAAGAGATATAAATTGATTAATAAAAGCAAAACTCAGACAATCAAAGAAATGTATCTAGGAATATTTTCTGATCCTGATCTTGGTGATGCTGTTGATGATTACGCTGGATGTGATACAACTTTGAACTTAGCTTATGTTTATAATAGTAAAGCAAACGACAGTGTTTTCGGAGAAAACCTTACATCTTACGCAAATTTGTTATTGCAAAGTCCAATTGTAGATGGAACGGATACAGATATAGCTATTCTACACAATAGAAAAGTCAGAGGGAAAAGAAATATTGGAATGAGTTCATTTAGTGCAATTAGAGATGAAAATTTTGATATCGATGGAACAAGCAATGTTGTAAGGTCTTACAACCAATTACTAGGTTTATCTAATATTCTTA
>JAUXSJ010000247.1 GCA_030679615.1 Parachlamydiaceae bacterium
ATGATTTTAGCTCTAACTTGCTTTACCTCTATTTCACTATCAGGTGAAATTCGTGGAAAGGTAGATGCAGGTCCTACTTTGATTTATCTCGATTTATTAAAATCTGGAAAAACAGAAGATACAAAAAAAATGGGTGGATTTAAAGCAGATTCTACTGTTCTTGTTTACGAAGGAATTGCTATAAAACCTTCTCTTTTAATGGGTTGGGGCGACGGTAAACTTGTTAGCGGAAGTATTGCAGCTGGATATTACATTCCACTTCCAGGTGGATGGTGCAATATTCTACCGAATGTTGGTATTGGTTGGAGTTATTTAGATACACGTACTAAGCTTGATGTTAATGGAATTGAATTAAAAGACTTAAGACAACGTATGCGTTCCGAAAGTCCATTTATTGGAATTGATTTTTCATTCTGCATTAACAAACAATGGTCTATTATTGGAGCTTATCAGTACATTTGGGCACATTCAGATACACAAATTAATGAGTTTCCTGATGAATTTCAGCAGCTTACTAATATTAAAAGAATTAGAGATAAAAGCCATTCATGTGGACCAAACTATTCTTTGGGAATCGAATATAGCTACAATGATCAATGGGCATTTAATTTAGGTTTTGGATACAATATCAGCTTGTCAAAAGAAAAGCATGGTATTCGTGGAAAAGGAGTTAAATTAGGCGTAGGTTACTACTTCTAATCTAATTTCGAGACATCAAGTTTGTAGCCTAGACTTTAGTCTGGGCTACAAATCGCTACTGAATTCTTCTAAAAATTTTTGCCCTAAATCATGCATCATTTTTGTATAAGTTTCATGATCCAAACAATGATCGATCAAAGGAAACGAAGAAACACCAAAAGTACCATGAAAAAACACATTACTATTTTCATCTAACCAATGTGTGAAGTGGCCTAAAGGATCAAACAAAGTCACCCCATCATTTGCACTCGCATAATTGATCACACTTTGAAAACCCTCTTTACTTAAAAAAGTTGGAGACCCTAAAGTAATCACTCGAATCATTTTCTGTTCTTCAGGAGTGAGTAGATTTCTTGCACGGTCAGTTTCTGAGCCCCCTAAACTATGTGCATAGTGAATCACTACCCCTCCTCCATCTATACCCCCCATCTCTTGAATCAATTTTTTCCAATGATCAGCTAATAAATGTGCATGCTTAGAACGAAATCCAATATAATAAAATACTTTAATCATGATCGCTCTTGTAATATCCCAAACCCATCCTTCTGTTGGTCGGAAAACATAATGCACCTTTGTATTTCCATGAGACTGAGAAATTAAAGACAAATTTTCATGTAACATTTTGTTGGTTGTTAAAATACCATTGATAAAAGAAATTCTCACATTAGCATTCAAGTCCTCCTCTCCAAAACTTCCTATTACCGTTTCTTCATGAGTATGACCCATAATGAAAAAATAATTTCCAAATATCAATTGATTAAGGTTTTGATAGGCCATTTCTAATTCTGGAAACTCTTGCAATATTTGAAATTTAACTAAATGTGATGAGCGTTCCAAATCACGCAAACAGTCAAATATTTTTTCAACAGCGTAATTATAAATGGTCGTTAAAGATAGAATATTTAATTCTTCTTCTTGAATGTTACCTTCTAAATGAGCCTCCGAGTCATTTTTGTTTTCTGCTCCAAGAGTCGAAAACAATAACAAAAGCATTAGCCAATAGAATTTTTTAATTCGTTTCATTTTTTATTCACTTTATATTTATGACAAAACTTGTTTTTTTGTAAAAAAATGTTAAAATAATTAAAAATTAAGACTTAATTAGATTTAACTTGAATTATCTTTTAAGTTAAAATGTTCATCTTCCTCAACATATGACTATTCATGTATAGAAAACACCTTCAAAATCATTCGTCCCTTACTCTTTTATTATTTTTTTGTTTTTCTTTCATGATAACCAGCTGTGTTCCACCTGTATATGATGGAACCACTTATAATCTAGATGATTTTATCAATGATTCATTAATCATTGCTCAAGGTAAATATGCCATTCAAGAATTTGAAGATAAGGATGAAGAGTATCCTCTTAATTGTGAATTTGACCCTAGAGAAGACACAATTATAGATGGAGATGTGTTAACGATTAGCCTTTATTGTCCTCAACGCCGAGAACGTGTCTATAAACTCGAGATGATCAACTATTTAACTGGTTTTGTAATTTGCAATGGTCAATTGACCTTACCTGAAGCGGAACCTATTCTAGTTGAAGGTTTAACATTAAATGAATTGAAATATAAAATTGAAGAAATTTATTGTGAAAATCTTAAATTTGGAAAAATTTTTATTTCATATAGAAAAAGACAAAATCGTCTTGTAACAATTATTGGAACAAGAATTCCCGCTGTACAGATCAACGAAAAAATGCGTTTATCCGAAGTGCTAGCCAAAGCGGGTATGTCTCCTCTAGCAAATCTCTATAAAAGTTATATCGTTAGAGAGGGCAACAAACTTCCAATTGATTTTTACAAATTAATTCATTTGGGAGATGATACCCAAAATATTTATGTAAAAAATGGCGATCAAATTTTTATCGCAAAAAATAGCGCAGTGACTGTGATGGTAACGGGTGAAGTCGCTGATCCTAGAATCATTTCTTTACCCTACGGACATATACCTTTGATTGAAGCATTGGCTATGTCAGGAGGTATTCTTTTTACTGGAGACAAGTGTTATATCCACGTCATTCGTGGTGAGCTAAAATCTCCAAAAGTTTATATATTAAAATGGAAGGAATTGTTACATGAACCGAATCAATCATTATTATTAATGAGTGGAGATGTTGTTTACATTACTGAAACTCCTTTAGTTCAATGGAATCGTTTCATTAGTCAATTACAACCAAGCACTAACTGTCTTAATAGTGGTTATGGAACATATCGATTATATCAAAACAACTAGACTATTTTAATAATTACAACTAGACTATTTTAATAATTCTGGAAATATTACATTGTCTAAACTTTATTTTAAATTAACCACTGAGAAAACTGACTCGGCTTTAGTTTTTTTTACTCAATCGCCATGCCTTCATAATTTATTTTGGAGTGCGAAGGCCCTGACTTCGCTTTTTTATGGTTCGGATATCCACACATGCACTTTTATAGATTGAATTGATCGAATCGAAATGACATCACATTATCGATATTCTCTCTGAAAAAAAGCGAAGGCAGGGCCCTTGCAGATGGACACATCTTTTTGTTAACAACTACTTTAATTTTTTTTTATAGTCCGATAGACCGTTACTCCTTGAAAACAATTTAACGCAGAGACGGAGAGACAGAGAGACGCAGAGAAGAA
>JAUXSJ010000259.1 GCA_030679615.1 Parachlamydiaceae bacterium
CGACCTGTTGAGCTTCTGAAAAAAAACGTTGTTCTTCAAAGGCTTGTTGGACTTTTACTCCTGTCACAACAACTCCTAAAGATAAGAGAAACATGACGACGAGCATTTCCAACAAAGTAAAATGATTTTTATTAATGATCATTTTTTAATTAAACCTAAGGAGAAAAGGTTATTCATTATGTAAATTAATTTTGTTTAGTCGGACCGTGGTCTTAAAATTATGTGGAGTGCGGTGACTTGTCACCGCTTTCTTAGCTTCGACTTGTCGAAGCGTTGCATTGTGGCTTTAGAAGGACTTCTCTGAGACGCCTCATAAAGAAAATTAATTCATAGGAACTGAAACTTCGATATTTTTTAATTGAAGCCACAGATAAGCTTGCCTAAGGCCACAACGCAACGCTTCGACAAGTCGAAGCTAAGAAAGCGGTGACAAGTCACCGCACTCCACACTAACTTTTAAGTCCAAAGGTCCGATGACATAAATAGACTTATCGCTGTTCTCTGTTGCTTTTAAACATTGTTCCTTGTTTAGCTGCCTGATAATCTTTGTATTTTTGTGATTGTATATCGATTTCACCGGTTTCATTATTAATCGACACGGAATAATCGTTACCCCAACCATCTTTTTCAAGATCACTAGCATTTTTTACGAGTTGAGATTGTTTAAGAACATCTTTCCATCTTGTATCAATTGTAGCTCTATCTTCAGGATGCGTTGCTAAATGCAAATCTAATACAGTATGAATTTTTTCAATGCCTGTTTTAGTCTTAAAGGCTTTTCCTTCTTCTAAGCTTCCCGTGTAGTTATAGGCAATAACCCCTGTAATCATCGCAATTAAAAACATCACAATCATCATTTCAACAAGTGTGATGAAGCGTTTTTTGAATTTTAATTGATTCATGCTACCCTCATTTTTTTCTTTTAAACTTAAACTTGAATAAACTTAACTTTTTAACCTACTGAAAAAGAACTAACGTCTGTCAATGGAAGTAAAATGGCCAATAATACCGATCCGATGACCATTCCCATCACAATCAAAATCATCGGTTGTGCTAATGCCATGACTCTATCCAGCGTTTTTTCTAATTCCTGTTCATACATATCGGCAATTCTATTAAGCATTGTGACATTAGTTCCAGATTCCTCTCCAACAGCTAACATTCTCGCTACTAAGTTAGGAAAATACTTAGAACGACTCAGTTCTTGACTCAATGAATTACCTTCAATAATTCGACCCTCAGCAATTTGAACTTCTTTTTCAATGACAGCATTTCGCATAACACCTCTTGAAATCCTCAAGGATTCAATCATGCTTAATCCACCTTGTAAAAGTGTTCCCATTGTTCTACAAAATCGCGCTACAGCTGTCTGAATGACTAGATTTTTTAATAGAGGCACTTTTAATATCGTTTTTTCTAGCCAACGTTTGCCTTCTTTAGATTTTAATTTCCAAATGGACCAAGTCGTAAATCCAACGATGACAGGAACATATAGCCACCAATAATCTCGGAATATATGGCTTAAGCCTAAAATCGCGTTAGTAAATCCATTTAATTTGCGGTCTGCGAAAATTCCCTCTAATGAAGGAACAACAAATCCTAATAACAAAGCAATAATCAACATTGAAAATCCACCTAAAACAGCAGGATAAATCATCGCAGTGATAATTTGTTTTTTCAGTTTCATTTGTCGTTCTAGAAAATGTGTTAATTTTTCTAAGACAGGCCCTAATGTCCCTACGGCTTCCCCAGCTGCCACCATTCCACAATATAAACGATCAAAGCTATCCGGATAGGCATTCATTGCCCCAGATAAGGACATCCCTGTACGAATTTGTTCACACAAACTAAGAATAATTCGGTGATAGGATTCTCCCCTAGACTGTTCTTCAATAGCTGTTAGGCTTTCGAATAAAGGTACTCCTGCATTAATCAATTGAGATAACTGTACAGTAAAGGCAAGAAGATTATCTCCTTTTAAATTTTCTCGTTTGGAAACCTTTTCTTTTGACTTTAGACTCGTGATTAAAATGCCTTGTTCGCGTAATTTTGATTTAGCATCTTTATCATTCTGTGCTTCTATAACGCCAGATCTTTTCTTTCCTTTAGTATCAACATATGAATAATGAAAAACTGGCATAACTATCCTTGTTCCTCAATTCCACGAGCAACCCTTAAGACCTCTGCTACAGTCGTTTGACCATTTCTTACAAGTTCAGCACCATGTCGCAATAAACTGATCATTCCTTCTTCGATTGCTACTTTCCTCATTTCTATCGCGTCAGGGCTCTGTACAATTTGTTTATTAATGGCATTTGTAACCGGCATTAATTCATATACACCTTGACGCCCTTTGAATCCAGTCTGATAACAATAGGCACATCCTATTCCATGATATAAACAATTATCAATTAGATCTTCTTGTTTTAAACCAATACTTTGAAGTTCTTTTAGACTAGGCTGATAAGCTTCTTTACATTCAGGGCAAATGCGACGCACCAACCGCTGGGCTAATACTCCAACTATACAAGATGAAAGAAGATAAGGTTCAATTCCCATGTCCACTAAACGCGTAATAGCAGAAGGTGCATCGTTTGTATGCAAAGTGCTAAGTACCAAGTGACCCGTTAACGCAGCTTGAATAGCAATTTCTGCTGTTTCTTTATCCCTAATTTCTCCCACCATGATTACATCTGGATCTTGACGGAGAATGTGTCTTAAACCTGTTGCAAAGTCTAATTTAATCTTATGGTGTACTCCTATTTGAGCAATTCCTTTTAGATTGTATTCCACAGGATCTTCAATCGTCATAATATTGATTTGATCATTGGCCATTTCACAAATTGCACTATAAAGAGTTGTTGTTTTACCGCTACCCGTTGGACCTGTCACTAAAACAATTCCTTCAGGCAAATCTATCAATCGAATAAATTGCTCGAAAACAGTTGGTAACATTCCAATTTTATCCATACCCAATAGAACATTCCCTTTATCGAGAATCCTCATCACAATTCGTTCTCCGCCTGCAATTGGAACGGTACTCACCCGAAAATCGATTTCACGACGTCCCATTCTTAGTTTAATCCGACCATCTTGGGGAAGGCGGTGCTCAGCAATATCTAACTTTGACATCACTTTTATACGTGTTAGCAATTGAATTTGATAGTCTTGAGAAGGAGCGTGACGATTTTGCAAAACACCGTCAATTCGATACCTCACCCTCATCCCATTTTCAGAAGGCTCAAAATGAATATCTGATGCACCTTGTTGAATTGCTTCAGTTAAAATAAAATTTAACAATTGAATAATAGGGGATTGTTGACGACTTTGATCAAGTAGATCATATACTTCTACTTCACCATCCCTACCATCTTCATTTTTATCACTTAAATCAGCAATTATTTGCGAAGCAGCACCCTCTTCCGTATCATAACAATCATGTATGGCTGAAAGAATAATCTCTCTAGGGCTATAAACAGCATCAATTTCACAATTTAATAAAAATCGCATCTCTTCGATAGGTGACAAATTAAGGGGATCTGCCACTGCGACAATGACTAGATCTCCTTCATCCTTAATAGGCAGAATCGTATGTTTTTTGGCAAATGAATAAGGTACCTGTTTAAAACGCTCTTTACTTACTGTAATTTCTGAAAGATCTGTTAAAATATCCATCCCCAACTGTTCTGCAAGTTCAGCTTGAGGATCATTCACCAAAATCTTTTTTTTGTGAACGGGAGGATCAATGCTTTTTTCGGTTGAATCTGCATTACCCTCCTTCATATTCACCACACTCTTCTGTACAAACATCAAGCATATAATAACGTTCTCTTGGACGACCAAATAAAATAGTCATGCTACCTTGCATTAAGCGATTTTTTTCATTTAAATGAGCCTCTTCTACACATTGAAGGTAATAAGGAATATCTCCTGGTCTAACACAAAGAAGTTCTTGTCTTAAACATCTCATATGATCTTTTGGATCTTTAATGATATGAGGTGTTAAAAGAATAAACATTTCAGTGGAGCTGTCTTCTAAAGAGTTAATACTAAATAGTTTTCCGATGCCTGGTAATTCACCGATAAAAGGAATAGCTTCTTTAGAATCTTGAGTATTTTTGCGGCGCAAGCCTCCTAAGATAATAGATTCTCCATCAGCGACATCAACCATATTTGTAATGTGACGTCTTGTGACATCTGGTCGGGTTGGATCTCCTCCAGGATGAATCGTATCAAATGTAATATCTGTTTCTAAAGTTACATAATCATAATCTTGATCGTCTTCCTCACAACCACTGATATGAATTGTTGGCTTTATACTTATCGTAATACCATATTGGGCACGAGTATAGGCGTCTTTTAAGGTCACTCCTTTTGCGGTTTCTACTTCAAATATCCCCGTATTAATGGAAATATCTTCATTGATTGCAATCGTAGCGGGAGTTTGATTAAGTGTTGTAATAGAAGGACAAGAGTTAAATTGAATGTCATCTTGATTGAGTAAAAAGCGATAAACTGCATCGAAAGCTGGGATTCCGCTACTTGTTTTCTTTCGACTGATAAAGAATTCAGTAACCCCAGCATTACCTGGAATAACTGCATCTAATCCTAAAGGTGCGATGTTATTAAATGTACCACCAGTAAGATGTAAGTTAGCAGCTGCATCACCAATTCTTAAAAGATTTAAACCATAACTGGTCGAGCGAGTAAGGATTTTTTCAAAGAGTAAAGTTTCGATGTGAACCATTTTTTTAGGAACATCAAGTTTTCGCATTAATTCTTTTAGTTTAGGAAGCGTGTCTACTTCAACCACCATGACAATGGCACCCGTTTTGAGATCGACAATAAAATTGTCGCGATCAACATTTGCTTCGGTTGGTGCAAAAATCCGAGGTTGTGCAGGGGCTGGATTTACAACATAACCCCCTTCTTGATAATAACCTTCCTGTCCATAGAGAGTTGGAGGGGGTTCTTTTTGAAGATAAGGAAGTGGTGGAGGTGGCGGAATAGGAGGTCCTTGATTTTGAGCTCCAGGTGTGTTAACAACGACAACCTTATTGACATCTTGAGGTGGCCCGCCACCAGGGGGTTGTTGTTGAAATGCTCCTCCAAAAGGCCCAGGAAAACCATTTCCTGGTCCATAGCCAAGTGGACCATAACCAGTTCCTGTGGCAACCATTAAATTATAAATTCTAAATAAAATATCTGCTAATTCTTCAGGTTCAGAATGCTTTACAGTATACCAATAAACGACACGATCTCTTGCTCCCCCGATGGATTCTTCGATATTTTGAATCACATCTGTAGCTTTTTGAACTTCATCACGTGTTCCAACAATAAAAAGAGCTTGTGCCATATTTTGAAGAATAATGACTTTTAAACCATTGGGTTCGTTGATAACTCCGCCTTCAGGCCCTGGTTTAATTTGGTCAAAAATCGTTTCTAAAATACGTGCCATTTCAGTTGCAGGTAATTTGGAAACCGGGATGAGACGATAATCCTTTGCCCCACGATTAGTGACTAAGAAATCAAACATTTTGAGGATGTCTTGAACATCAGTCACTTTTCCTATGACTAAAATATCTCTTCCAAATCTTTGTAAGATAGTTGTCACAGGATTAGTTAAAAATTGAAGGTTGTTCAAAATAAAATTTACGTCCGATGCTTCAGGTGAAATGACAAAGCCAACACGTGCATTTGGAGGTAAAATCTCTAAATCAATTCGGCGATTTGTTAAAGTTTTTAAATCGGAATGATTTTCTTTAAACAGATATAATTGACGTAAGTAAGGATTGAGTTCTTTTAAGCCTACTCCGTTTTGACTCAAAATAAGTTCAAGCATTTCATTCCAAGACGCCCTTGGAATCGGAAGATTCGAATTGATGCTTAATCTGATTCCACCGACTTCTGGAGGAATTAAATACACATAGTCTTGAGAGCCATAGTCGATAATAAGTTGTTCAAGATTAGTGTCAGGAGCATGCCATAACCCATAAAGATCTTCATTACTTTGACGAGAAGCCATTTCACGCCAAGTTTCTTCTAAGTGATTTAAATAACGTCTTTGCTCATTTATTTCTGAAAGAAGAAGACGAAAGTCCTCTTCAGAAGCATTATTATTATATAATTGATTGACTTCGCCATATAACTGGCGGATTCTTTGATGAATTTCAAGGGTTTCTTGATTAATTTGTTGTAAAAACCTTTCTGTATCAGGGTCGAGACCACTATCTGAAGCTCTCAAACTTTCTTTTTTTTCAGATAACGATTGACCAGATAAGTGATTTAAAAATACTAAGAAAGAAAGGGAAAGGCAAATAATATGCTTTAAAGATACATGGATGGCCATTCGTGATTAGTCCTATTTACTTGATGTCTATTTTTTTGTCTGAACAGCAGTAGAGGGTTTTTTTGTATCGACAATTTGTTTAACTTCATTGTCTTGTCGATTCAATGGTGCTAAAATTTCGCCAATTAAATCAGCTACCTCTTTTGCGTCTTTTAATTCTTTTTCTTTTGCATCTTGTGTTTCTTTTGACGTCGGCTTAGCTTTGTTTTCTGCTTGCAAAGGAAGTGAAACCTGTTGAGCTTCGTGTCGTGAAGGGCTGTATAGTGTTCCTTGCATTGCTAAACGATCATCTTTTCTAGAAACTCCTTCAAAAATAAATAATGTTCCTGTCAATTTACGTTTGACATAATCATCAATCTCTTTTTCATCGGTTAATTTTATCCAACCCTTGGGTGTGAGTAGTAACCAATCTGAAGGACTTAATAACACTCTTTCGCCATTAATTTCAAATACACTTTGAGTTCTTGTTCTTGCTCCTAAAAATTTAAACATAGATTTCAGAACTTGAGGATTTTGCATTGTCCAAGGTTCTGATGTTTTTAAAACATTGAGGATAATTTTAGATTTACCTTCTACATCCCAAAGTTCAAATGACATTAATCGTTCGTCAACTTTTTTTACGACTAATAATGGTCGTCCAAGTGAATCTTCTCCGGGTTCAACCACTTGCCAACGATTATTCTCCCATACAAGGGTATCTCCGACTTTAACAAAGACAGAATAAATATCTTCATTTTCACCAAAATCAATTCGTTGTTTTCCTTGAACAAAATGATAATCTTTTCCCCCGTGATTTTCTAAAAATCGATCGGGTCCAAACCAACGAACTTTCTGTCTAGCCAATAAAGTGCCATCTACTTTAAACGAGGCAATCTCCCAAGATGTTCCAGCTGTTCGACTAAACTCTTTTTCTGGTAAACGAAATTTAGCATTGCTTTCAGGTTCTGTGATTAATTCTCCTTTTTCATTTTCAAAAGTCACA
>JAUXSJ010000265.1 GCA_030679615.1 Parachlamydiaceae bacterium
CTGATGACATTGAGCGAAGCGGAGGCTAAGTGAAATCAAAAAAACATTGAGTCCTGTGAGGACGGCATTTACGCCTCGATTAATAATAACATTTTTTAACTTAATACCATTGCGCGTATTAGGCAAGTAGCAGTATTCCACATATACCCTAAATATATAGTCGATTAAATTGAAATGATACATTTTTACGCGTGAAAGCCTCAGGATTGATCGATCGTAACTAAGCCAATATTAGAAATATGGGGTTAGTTACGATCGATCAATCCTCACGCTGTAAAAATGTATCATTTCAAATTTAATCGACTATAACTCTGAAAATATTTTATTTAAAAATATAGGTAAAAAAAAGCCGTTATTTCTAACGGCTTTTTATTATCTAGACTGGTGATTTCTGTCTATGCAGCTGGTGCGACTGGAGGCTTATCCTCAAAATCGAATACCAACTCTTCTTCGTATTCCCTATCCACAAACTTCTTCACTCGCTTATGATACTCAAATCCAGTTCCGCCAGGAATGATATGACCCATAATCACGTTTTCTTTAAAGCCCATGAGATAGTCTGTCTTACCTGCACAAGCTGCTTCTGTCAATACACGAGTTGTGTCTTGGAATGAAGCGGCTGAAATAAAGGATTCAGTACTTAAAGAAGCTTTTGTAATTCCTAAAAGAACCGGAGTTGCCTGTGCCGGCTTTCCACCTTCACGTGAAACCTTCAAGTTCTCTTTTTCAAATTCTTTTTTATCTACTTCTTCACCATATAATAAGCTTGTATCACCTGGATCAATCACACGAACTTTTTTCAACATCTGACGAACAATAATTTCAATATGTTTATCATTAATATCTACCCCTTGAAGGCGATAAACTTCTTGAATTTGATTCACTAGATATTTCTGAAGTTCACGTACACCGCAAATTTCAAGAATTTCATGAGGAATGACTAAACCATCTGTCAATTGTTGACCCTTAACTAAGTGGTCACCTTTTTGAACAATCAAGTGTTTTGTATGAGGAATTAAATGTTCCTCTTCCATTCCGGTCATTTCATCTCTAACAACGACAATACGTTTGTTTTTCTGAACGCCACGGAAGTCAACTACCCCGTCAATTTTAGCAATTTCAGCAGAATCTTTAGGCTTACGCGCTTCGCACAATTCAGCAACCCGCGGTAATCCCCCCGTAATATCCTTCGTTTTGATCGCGCTTCGAGGCAGACGTGCTAGACCTTTACCGGCTGTCGCATATTCCCCTTCTCCTACGGAAATAATTGCTCCTGCTGGCAATGGATAAGTTCCCACCAATTCTTCAAAGGCTTGGTCAGAATAAATAGCAATCTGCGGATGAAGTTCTCCACGATGTTGCTTAACTAAAAGCTCCGTCTGACCTGTTTGCTTATTCACATCTTTTTCAGTTGACAATCCTTCTACAAGATCTTCATAACGTACATATCCAGGACGATCGCAAATAATTGGAATACTATGCTGTTCGCATTCCGCTACACGTTCATTAGGGTGAACTAAAGAACCGTCTGCTTTTAATATCTTTGTTCCCAACTCAATTGTAAATGATTGTAAAGGCTCAATCGATTTTGTGCTTAAAAGTTTTTTATACTCTTCAAGCGTACGACCTTCATCTCTAACAATATTTAAACGACCGTTTTTATTTAAAGTAACCCAAAAACCTTCTTCAGTTTTAACTGTTCGAAGATCTGAATAGACAAGAATTCCTTTAAATTCAGATAAAATCTCAGGATTAATTGTAACAGAAGCAATCCCTCCTAAACGGAAAGTACGCATCGTCAACTGAGTTCCAGGTTCACCAATTGACTGTGCAGCAATGATTCCAACTGCTTCACCCATTCCAATCGGACGACTATTGGCCAAATTGATTCCATAACATTTTGCACAAACACCACGTTTTGTTTCACATGTCAATGCAGAACGAATACGGATATTTTCAATACTGGAGTCGTCAATCGCTTCAGCTTGAAAAACGGTCAATGTATCGCCAGTTTTCGCAATGAGCTTTGTGCTATCACCCGGTTGATAAATATCTTCACAAAGAGTTCTTCCAAAGATACGATCTTTTAAAGGTAACAACTCTTCTTGACCTTGCTTAATCGCTGACACATCAATTCCATTTAATGTACCGCAATCTTCTTCTGTAATAATTACATCTTGAGCAACATCAACAAGACGACGTGTTAAATAACCAGAGTCAGCAGTTTTAAGGGCTGTATCCGCCAATCCTTTACGCGCACCGTGAGAAGAAATTGAAAATTCAATAACAGAAAGACCTTCACGGAAATTCGATGTAATTGGAGATTCAATAATATCACCAGATGGTTTCGCCATCAATCCGCGCAAGGCACCTAACTGACGTAACTGAGATTTGTTACCACGAGCACCGGAGTCCATCATTAAATAAAGTGGATTCATTTTACTATCTTCAACAGCACTGATCAGCTTGAATAGTTCTTCAGATAATACATCTGAAACTTCTGTCCAAACTCCAATTGTCTTAGATTTTCTCTCACCTTCAGTAATAATACCATCTTCGTATTGTTTACGAATAACAGCTACACGCTCATGAGCATCATGTAAGATTTTTTGTTTAATTTGCGGGATCTTTACATCACATACACCCATTGAAAGAGCAGATTTTGTTGCTTCCGCAAATCCCAATGTTTTTAAGTTATCTAAAAAGCGAACTGTACTTTCCAATCCAGCTTTTTTATAACATTGCATGATCAGCTCACCCATTTTTTTCGTTGGCAAGCTGTAGTTTTGGAACCCTAATTCTTCAGGAACAATTGTATTGAAAACTACACGTCCAGGTGTCGTTTCAATGATTCCATTTTTTGTACGCAATTTAATTTTTTCATGAATTCTAAATCCACGATTGTAGTCACAACGATTTCCGCCTGTTTCACTTGGGCGATCTTCATACCAGTTATAACTTCCACTCGCTTGTAGAGCTAATAATACCTCTTCTGCATCACGAAATACTCTTGTTTTTAGCCCGTGATCTTCACGAATGTAAAGAGGATCCAACATCAGATAATAAAGACCTAAAGTCATATCTTGAGAAGGAACAGCTACAGGTTTTCCAGATGAAGGCAAGAATATATTATCCGGCGCCATCATTAACAACTTAGCTTCCAATTGTGCTTCAACAGATAAAGGCACGTAAACCGCCATTTGGTCACCGTCAAAGTCCGCGTTAAAAGCAGAGCAGACGAGAGGATGGATACGAATCGCTTTACCTTCGATCAACACAGGTTCAAATGCTTGAATTCCAAGACGATGCAAAGTAGGAGCACGGTTAAGTAAAACAGGGTGCCCTTTAATAATATCTTCTAATACATCCCAAACTTCTGGAGCATGACGTTGAATCATTTTCTTCGCAGAACGAATTGTATAGACATAACCTAAGTCTTTTAGTCGTTTAACAATAAACGGTTCAAAAAGCTCTAAAGCCATTAATTTTGGAAGTCCACACTGATTAAACTTTAATTCCGGTCCGACGATAATCACAGAACGACCCGAGTAATCCACACGTTTACCCAAAAGGTTTTGTCTAAAGCGTCCTTGCTTTCCTTTTAACATCTCTGAAAGAGATTTTAAAGGTCGATTTCCAGCACCCATAACAGGATGACCATGACGACCGTTATCAAATAGAGCATCGACAGCTTCTTGCAGCATTCTCTTTTCGTTACGAATAATCACTTCCGGAGTCTTCAACTTCAGAATTGCTTTTAAACGATTATTACGATTAATAACTCGGCGATAAAGATCATTTAAGTCTGACGTAGCAAAACGTCCACCATCCAAAGGAACTAATGGTCGCAAATCTGGTGGAATGACAGGCACGCAAGACATGACCATCCATTCAGGCCTATTGTCAGAAGAGACAAAAGACTCAATGATCTTCAATCGTTTTGCAAGCTTCATTCTTGCTTGTTGCGATTTCGTTTTACGTAGTTTTTCTTTTAAATCAACCAATTGAGTATGTAAATCTTCAGACACTAACAAGTCTCGAATCGCTTCTCCACCCATTTTTGCGACAAAAGCATCGCGACCCCATTTTTCTTGAGCTTCCCGATATTCTGAATCATTTAAAAGTTGTTTTTTTTCTAAATCAGTTTGACCTGGTTCAATGACGACATACTCTTCATAGTAAATAATTCTTTCAAGGTCAGCTGCAGTCATTCCCAATACGTTACCGATTCGAGAAGGCATTGTTTTAAAGAACCAAATATGTACAACAGGAACGGCTAAATCAATATGAGCCATTCTTTCACGACGAACTTTTGATAAAGTCACCTCTACGCCGCAACGATCGCACACAATTCCTTTGTGCTTAATTTTCTTATATTTTCCGCAAGCGCATTCCCAATCGCGTGTAGGCCCAAAAATCTTTTCGCAGAAAAGTCCACCTTTTTCAGGCTTAATCGTACGATAATTGACCGTTTCAGGTTTTTTGATTTCTCCGCAAGACCATTTATAACGAATGATATCATCAGAGGCGATCTTGATGGTTAATTTATCAAATTGCCCTTCTTTCTGACTTCCTTCAGACATGCATGTCTCCTAAAAATGAATTTAAAGTATTAAAGCCAAGATGCAAATGATCACTATTTAAGAACCTGTTTAATGTCTTCGATCGGATGATTTGTGTGCTAAAATTCGTTACAAGCTCACAAAAATTTTTTGCAATATTTATGAATATTCCGAAAAATTTTTGCGAGTTTTTAGTAAATTTATAGCAGCAAAGCATCCTGATCATAAATATTAAACAGGTTCTAAGAATAATCATTTTATTCATCGTTACGAACTTGTCGTGTGATGACTCGGTCATCACACAACTATATTATTTCTCTTCTACTACCTCTGTAGAGACGTTTAAACCTAAGGCTTGCATCTCTTTTATCAATACGTTGAATGATTCAGGTGTACTTGGATCTAGTAAGTTATCTCCTCTTACAATGGCTGCATAAATTCTTGTACGTCCAGCCACGTCATCGGATTTTACCGTCATTAACTCTTGTAACAAGTTAGCTGCTCCATAAGCTTCCGCAGCCCATACTTCCATCTCTCCAAATCGTTGTCCTCCCATTTGAGCTTTACCACCCAAAGGTTGTTGAGTAACAAGAGAGTAAGGACCCACTGCGCGAGCGTGAATTTTATCAGCAACTAAGTGACCCAGTTTCAACATATAAATGTAACCGACCACTACTGTGTTATCGAATCTTTCACCCGTACAGCCGTCAAATAGATAAAATTTACCATCTGAAGGTAAGCCTTGTTGAACCATCATTTCCCAAATTTTCTCTTCTGGGAATCCTTCAAAAACAGGGCTCTTTACATGAATTCCAGCATGTTTAGCTGCAATTCCAAGATGAGTTTCAAATAACTGACCCATGTTCATACGTGAAGGTACCCCTAACGGATTAAGGATAATTTCAATAGGTTGGCCAGTAGCTAAATAAGGCATGTCGGCTTCAGGAACAATTTTTGAAACTACCCCTTTATTACCGTGGCGACCCGCCATTTTATCACCTACTTGAAGCTTACGCTTTGTCGCTACATAAACTTTAACTTGATGAATGACACCAATTTCAAGATCTGTATCTCCTTTACGTAAATACTCAAGTTGAGTTTTGTACTGAGTTTCTTCTGTTTGATTAGCAATTTCATAATCATGTAAAACTTGTCTCAATAACTGATAAATTTCATTATCATGCATTAACAAATCTGCTACATTTTCTCTTTCAATTGCTTCGATTAAATCTTGGGAAATATGACTTCCTTCTTCAATCAAAATTTCAGCTGTTCGTCGATGAATGATATTTCCAGGTGCTATTTCATTTAATAAAAGAGCTCCTACTTTTTCATGCTTCTCTGTTTTTAAACGAGCGAGTTCAGCTTTATGATCTCTTTGGATAGCTTTTAATTTAGCGGCTTCTTCAACCAATTCATCATTGGTCTTATTGGAGACACTATTGCGTCTAGTAAAGAGTTTCACACCGATGACTACACCTTCTGTTCCAGGAGGAGCACTTAAAGAAGCGTCTTTTACATCTGAAGCTTTATCACCAAAAATGGCTCTCAAAAGCCTTTCCTCTGGAGCTAATTCTGTTTCAGATTTTGGAGTAATTTTACCTACTAAAATATCGCCTGGCTTAACTTCAGCTCCAACGCGAATAATTCCATCATCTCCTAAATTACGTAAGGCTTCTTCGGAAACATTTGGAATATCCCGAGTAATTTCTTCCTTACCTAATTTCGTATCTCTTGCAGTGAGTTCGAATTCTTCAATGTAAATTGAAGTGAAGTAATCTTCACGCAATAATTTTTCAGAGATAATGATCGCATCTTCATAGTTATAACCAAACCAAGGCATAAAGGCGACAAGGACATTACGACCTAACGCAACTTCACCCTTATCAATCGCAGGACCATCAGCAATGACGTCACCTGCTTTAATTTTATCACCCATTTCACATAAAGGTTGCTGATTAATGCATGTACCGGCATTTGAACGGATGAATTTTTTTAATAAATATGTTTTTTTCTCCATACGGTTATCGTCAGGAGAAATGACAATTTTCAATCCATCTACATATTCAACAACTCCGTCTTCTAAAGCAATAACAACTGCCCCAGAGTCACGAGCTGCTCTTGCTTCCAATCCTGTTCCAACAATCGGAGCTTCAGGTTTTAGCAAAGGAACCCCTTGACGTTGCATGTTTGAACCCATCAATGCACGGTTCGCATCATCATGCTCAAGGAATGGAATTAATCCAGTGACAATAGAAATCAATTGTTTCGGAGAAACGTCCATATGCGTTACATTTTTCGTGTCTGTCTCGAACTGCTCACCACGATAACGTACCCAACAAATAGGATCGCGGAACATATGATATTCATCAAGAGGTGCAGAAGCCTGAGCGATAATACACTGCTCTTCATGATCAGCTGTCATGTATTCGATTTCATCCGTGACAACACCATCCCTTACGATACGATAAGGAGTTTCGATAAATCCAAACTCATTAATTTTCGCGAAAGAAGAAAGAGATGAGATCAAACCAATGTTTGGTCCTTCAGGTGTTTCAATTGGACAAATACGTCCATAATGACTTGTATGCACGTCACGAACTTCGAAACCAGCTCTATCACGATTTAAACCACCTGGCCCAAGGGAAGAAAGACGACGCTTATGCGTTAATTCTGCCACAGGATTTGCTTGGTCCATAAATTGAGACAACTGAGAACGACCAAAGAAATCTTTTAAGACCCCAGATAGACCTTTTGCTGAAACAATTTTTCCAGGAGTAAGCGTATCAGAAGAAAAATCAAACAGGTTCATGCGTTCACGAATGATTTTTTCCATTCTTGCTAAACCAATACGACATTGATTCTGAATTAATTCACCCACTGAACGGACACGACGATTACCTAAATGATCAATGTCATCAATTGACGCTTCTTCAGTACCTGTTTTCAACTTCACTAAATACTTTAAAGCACCGATTACATCTTCTTTAGCTAAAGTGACCGTTTGCAAAGTTTCATCATTAATTTCGAAACCTAATTTACTATTAAGTTTATAACGACCCACTCGACCTAAATTATAACGCTTAGGATCAAAAAAGAGACGCATAATTGCTGATCTTGCATTAGATAAAGTAGCAGGTTCACCCGGACGAATTTTACGATAAAAATCTTTTAATGCAGATTCGTAAGAATCTGTAGAATCTTTAGCCAACATTTTGATAATTGGGCTTGTCTCATCCGCATCTTCAGCAATTCTAACACTATCAATTCCAGCATCAACAATTCTTTTTAACATGGCTGTAGTCAATTTTTCGGATGCTTTTCCAAAAACTACACCAGATTCTTCATCAATGACGTCTTGTGCTAAGATTTTACCGACTAATTTGGCAAACTCTTTTTCACTTTTAACTTTGTATTTACGCGTAGTGAAAAATTCTTCAATAATATCGCTATTTGTCGAGTATCCTAATGCTCTGATAAATGTTGTAGCTAAGATCTTACGACGACGTTTTTTTCGATCAATATAAATATGAATTAAATCATTAATATCAAAAGCTCCCTCTAACCAACTTCCTCGATAAGGGATGATACGAAATGAATAAATCACATTACCACGAGAATGCTTCTCCATTTCAAAGCATATTCCAGGCGAACGATGCAATTGAGAAACAACAACACGTTCCGCACCGTTGATAATAAAGGTCCCTTTGTCAGTCATAACAGGGATTGTTCCCATGTAGACTTCTTCTTCTTTGATACCAGTTTCGTCAGTTAAACGAAATTTTACCTTCAAAGAAACATTGTAGGTAATTCCTCTACGAATACATTCTTCAGGATTATATTTAGGAACTCCTAAGCTGTATGAAATAAACTCAAGAATTGTTTTCTCGTCATAAGATTTTATTGGAAATATTTCTGCAAAAACCTCTTGCAAGCCATTCATCTCCCTTTCATCAGGAAACTTATCAGCTTGGAGAAATGAATTATAAGATTTTATTTGAATTTCAATCAGATTAGGAAGATCAATAATTTCTTCTTGATCATTAAAACTTATACGTTGTGGCGGCCTTTTCAGCATTATGAAGGACTCCTACTAAAACTTTACATGAGACAATTTAGATTTAGGACCTAAGAGCCTGTTTTCAAATTCAAGTGGCCTTTGAATAAGGTCAAAGCATTGCGGTAGATAAATTGCAGATGGGTCAATATTAAAATATGGACCTTTTTGCGATTTTCCATCCCTAAGTGCTTTCACAGAATTCAGAGACCGCTTCAATTTGAAAATAGGCTCTAACACTCTGTTAATGGAGTATTGTAGGTTTTGACTATTAAGAATTTTTAGATTAACAAAATAGCAAACCACTAAAAACATCATTCTAGTCAAAAACAACAATTCACCATTGACAATGCGCAAGGGCTACTTGAAAAATTGGCAATCGTTCAGTGTGTACCGCGATGGATGTCTTTAACGCAGAACCGAGAAGACGCGGGAGAAGGAGAGAAAACAATTTAATATATAACTTATTTATTTTTCCAAAAAATGTTCTTCTCTCCGTCTCTAGTACATCATGTCACTTAAACTATTGTTTGGACTGCGTCAAAGCCACGGGATTGAAACATCGCAAAAGGGTTAAACAATAACAATCCCTTTTGCGATGTTTCAATCTCGGGAGCTTTGATGCAGTCCAAACAGTCAATTTAAGTGACATGGTGTACTCCGTCTCCCCAAATGTGCGTTATAAATGACACCTACTGTGGTACCTACTGAACGCCAGCAAAAATTCAAATAAAAATTAAAACAACACCAAAAATGAGAGGATTCCTCTCATTTTTGGTTTAAAACACTCATTAACAGCTAATGATTAAAGTCCTTTTAATGTGACTTTTCCACCTGCTTCTTCGACCTTCTTCTTAATATCCTCTGCTTCTGCTTTAGGAGCTGAGGCTTTCAATTCTTTAGGTGCAGATTCTGCAAGATCTTTAGCTTCTTTTAAGCCTAGTCCTGTGATTTCACGGACTATTTTAATCACACCAATTTTTTTATCAGCAGGAACTTCTGTCAACATGACTTGGAAATCTGTTGCTTCAGCTTCTGCAGGTGCAGCGGCTCCGCCACCAGCAACAGGAGCTGCCATCACAGCTGCTGCAGCTGCTTTAACGCCCCATTTGTCTTCTAAAAGAGTTTTTAGCTCTGACATCTCTAACACTGTCAATTGGCTGAGTGCGTCGACTAATTCTTCTGTTTTTTTGTTACTCACGATATTACCTCTTAAATTTGCTAAAAAACTTATGTTAATAAATCTTAGACTGGACTTAGTATTTTTATTTCTAGTATTCCAGCACTATTACCTAGGTTTATTCTCCAGTTTCCAATTTGACTTTGTTGTCCAAACAGTAAGGAACACTGGTTAGTAAAGCTGCCATTACTGATAAAGTATGAGATAATGGAGCTTCAAGTACGCTAAGCAATTGTGCTCGCATTTCGTCTTTTCCAGGAAGTTCTGATAAGCGCTTAACATCTACACCATTGTAGATTTTGCCATCAAATTGACCACCAACGACATTGATTGCTTTTTCGCCTTCACCTGCAAAGGCAAAGACAGCTTTTGTCGTTTCAATCGGGTCTTCTCCTAGAAATACTAATCCAACATGCCCTGTCAAAAATGATTGATCAAGAGAAACTCCAACATCTTCTGCTGCTTTAACAAGCACGCGCTTTCTTACCACTTCTAATTCACCGCCTAATTTTCTAATTTGACGACGAAATGCGTTAGCTGCGTTTGCAGAAAATTTTACGTAGTTAACAATTACGAATGAACCGTAATGATTAAATTTACTCTTGATTTCATTTTTAAGGAGTTCTTTTTCTGGTCTCATAATCTTTCACTCCTTAAGCTTTTTCCAGTTCACGTATATCAATCTTTAGTCCAGGCCCCATTGTCGAAGAGATAACCATGGATTGCAGATAAACACCTTTAGCTGAAGCTGGCTTAGCTCGCTGTATTGCAATAAGATACGTTTGAATATTTTGCACAAGGCTTTCAGAGTCGAAAGACAATTTTCCAACTCCATTATTAACAACCCCATGACGATCGAGTTTGAACTCAATCTTACCAGCTCTTAACTCTTGCACAGCTTTTGCTATGTCAGTTGTTACTGTACCAGCTTTTGGAGTCGGCATTAATCCACGAGGTCCTAATACTTTCCCTAATTTTCCAACATCTCTCATCATGTCGGGTGTGGCGATAACAGCATCGAAATCTGTCCAACCCCCGTTAATTTTCTCAATCAGCTCTTCATGACCTGCATAGTCGGCACCAGCTCCCAAGGCTTCTGTCACCTTATCGCCTTTTGCAAAGACGAGGATTTTGATCGTTTTACCTGTTCCATTCGGTAATGGAACTGTACCACGAACAATTTGGTCCGAACGACGAGGGTCAACGCCGAGCTTTAAAGAAACTTCCACTGTTTGGTCAAATTTGACCGCTGGAGCTTCC
>JAUXSJ010000267.1 GCA_030679615.1 Parachlamydiaceae bacterium
TTCTGTTTCTTCAGAATGGAATCTTTCTGAGAGTTTTTGGTAGCTTTTTAAACATTTAGATATTTTTTTATTTATTTTGGGAATTGTTAAATCATTAGGGATTGATAAATCAATAGATACTTCATTTTTCTCATTAGAAGAATCTAAAGATTCGTTTTTTTCAAAAATTTCATCTTCTAATGAAGAACAAGTATTTTCATTCAAATTATTTTTATTTTCTAAAATAATAACAGTTGCTTTTTCCTGATTTATTTGTTCTTTAATATTTAAATTGGAACTTGTTTTTTGAAAATCAGAGTTTGATTTTTTAATCTGTTCTTGACTGTTTTTTAGAGATGCATTAGGGGTGTTCGGTTTAGTGTCATTTTGCAAAGAAAATTTTGTTACTGCAATAAATTTTTGAAAATCACGGAAGTCATCTAATACACGGTCAAATTGCTTAAAATCTTCTATTTTCTCATGATAAATTCTAGAAGTGAATTGTATGTCATTAATTTCTAAACCATATTTAAAACTTAAAGTTGAACCGCAAACTCCTACCATTTCAGCAATAGCATAAATAACAAAACCAACAATTTTCACAGCTAAACTTTCACCAAAAAATGCTAAACAAGCGACAGACATAATTCTTATGCACATATCAAAGCTTAATATACATCCAATTTGTTTAATCATTAAAGGTGTGGGATCACAACATTTAGGTTCGGATAGTTGTTGATACCTTACTTCAGCATAAGAACTATATTTTTCTAAATTTTCTAATTCTCGTTTTACAGCTGTTTGTATATTTTCGAGTTTTTTTTCATTTTCATCTAAATTTTGACTAGCTATTTTATTGAAATCTTCAACAGCAGTTTCAAAATTTTTAATCGATGTATTCCATTTTTTTAATGTAGCAGTATTCATGTTTCCTACTCCTTGGTAAATTAAATATTGGAGAAGGCTGTAAGAAAATATTTAAAAATTATAATCTGCTATAATTCGATCTTTTTTGAAATGTTAAGAGAATTGCAGTCAAGTTTTTTGTTACACCAATATTCGTAGGCTTCTACAGCAACAAAAGTTGTTATTCCTGTAAGCCTAATTGTGTTTTTTCCAAATACAGCCATTGTTGCACCTGTGATGCGAAGGATTAAACATGTAGAATCAGATAAAGTTTGTGGTGCGTTTGAATTAAGAGCGTATTGATCTAGATTTGTATTAATGGCATCTTCTATATAAGTTAATGCATAAAGTGCTTCGATCATAAATTCACCTTTATCTAAAAAATCATTCTTTTTTGAGGAACTTAAACAGATTAAATTTATTCATACCATATTCAATATTTTTTAATTTGAAAAAATATCTATATAATTTTTAGGGAGATTCGATCAGAATTAGTTATTGCATGAAATTCTAGAAATAGATACCACTGATATATAAATATTATTTTGGGCGCTAAATATTATGACGGAAGAGCCGCTTTATACAAATCGATTGATTCATCAAAAATCTCCTTATCTCCTTCAACATGCTAATAATCCTGTTGATTGGTATCCTTGGGGAGATGAGGCCTTTCAAGCTTCGAAAGATCAAAACAAACCCATTTTTCTATCTATAGGTTACGCCACTTGCCACTGGTGTCATGTAATGGAGGAAGAATCATTTGAAAATATTGAAGTAGCGCAATTGATGAATGAAACATTTATAAACATTAAGGTGGATAGAGAAGAACTGCCAGATGTAGATAGTTTGTATATGGAATTTTCTCAAAGTATGATGGCGGGAGCAGCAGGTTGGCCATTAAATGTGATTTTAACACCCGAATTAGAACCTTTTTTTGCTACAACATATCTACCACCCTATAGCATTCATGGTTTAATGGGGCTTACAGATTTAATTCATCGCATTTCTGAATTATGGAAAAGTGAAGAAAAGCAAAAAATATTAATTCAAGCTGAAAATATTGTCGATGTTTTTGCGACAAGCATTCATACGACGGGTGATCATATTCCAGATAAAGAAATGATATCTAATACAGCAGATATGCTTTTTAAAATGGCAGATCCTGTTTATGGCGGAATGTCTGGATTTCCAAAATTTCCAATTGGTTATCAATCTAGTTTCATGATGCGTTATTATCGAACAGTAAAAGATAGTCGAGCACTTTTTTTAGTAGAAAGAACTTTGACAATGATGCATCGCGGTGGAATTTACGATCATTTAGGCGGTGGGTTTTCTCGTTATAGCGTGGATGAACAGTGGATGGTTCCACATTTTGAAAAAATGCTATATGACAATGCTATTCTTGCTCAGGTTTACTTAGAAGCTTGGCAATTGACAAAAAAGCCCATGTATCGACAAATTTGCGAAGAAATTTTGCAGTATATTTTGCGAGATATGACTCATCCTGAAGGTGGATTTTATTCGGCAGAAGATGCTGATTCAGAAGGTCACGAAGGGTATTATTATACTTGGGATTACCAAACCGTTGAAAATTTATTGGGTCCTGAAGGTAAATTATTTTGTGAATTTTATGATATTACGCCCCAAGGGAATTTTGAGGGAAGATCAGTTTTACACACCAAAGTTCCTATTGATGAATTTGCAGCGTTACATCATCAGGACGAAGAAATACTAAGACAACAATTTGAAAAACAAAGAAAAATTTTAAGTGATGCAAGAGAAAGAAGAATCCATCCTTTAAAAGATGATAAAATCCTAAGTTCTTGGAATGGATTAATGATTTATACGCTTGCTGAAGCTGGAAAAGCATTTGCATCTGATAAATATTTACAAGCAGCGGTAAAAGCTGCACGATTTATTAAAAAAAATCTTTGGATTAATCAAGAGCTTTTAAGGCGTTGGCGTGAAGGTCAATCCATGTTTTCTGGTAGCTTAGATGAATATGCATTTATGATTCGCGGGATCCTCTCTTTGTTTGAAGCAAATGCGGGTAGTGAGTGGTTAGAATGGGCAATTGAAATGACACACCGTTTATCTGTTTATAATAAATCAGAAAAAGGAGCTTTTTTCCAAACGGATGGAGAAGATAAATTTTTACTTTTACGGCAATGTCAATTTACAGATGGAGCTGAACCTTCAGGTAATGCTGTGCATACAGAAAATCTTCTTCGCCTTTATCAATTAACAGGTAATAATCAATTTCTTGAGCAAGCTGAAGATGTGCTTAAAGGTGTGGAGCATTTTTTTGAAAATTATCCATTAGGTTATTGTTATCATGTGATGAATTTACAACGATATTATGATCAAAAAAAACCATCAATTGTAATTGCATTGAATTCACGCAGGGAATTTGAAAAAGAACTTAAAAAAGAAATTTTTGAAAATTTTATTCCCCATAAAACGGTAGTTTGGCAAAATCAGGATCTAGAATTAGAAGAATTATTGCCTAATATTAAAGAGCAAGAACCTGTTGATGAACTAACAACTCTCTATGTTTGTTATCCAGGAAGTTGTCAGCCGCCCATTACTGATCGTTCCGAGATGTTTGAAGCGATTAATAAACTATAATTTAATTGTTCTCTGAAAATTAATAAGTTTATATAATGCAATATACTAAATATTAAACGGTAAACAATGACGATTCGTAAAACATTAATTGAAATTCAAAATTCTCTTTCTTTTGAAAAGCTAGAACCTTTTAAAGAAGGGACTATATGGTCTACTTTTGGGGATGAAGAAAGAAATTTATTTGCCCATCTTCTTTTAATGCAAGGTGAACAGCAATTAGCTGAGGGAAATGCGCAAGTTATTGAAAGTTTCAAAACTGCTGCAGAAGTTTCATGTCAATCCCCCATGATTTTATTTCGGCAGGGTAAAATATTATCCCAATACAAAGAAAATATTCGTTGTTTAAATTTAGCTATTCAAGCTTTTTCAAAAGCGATTGAGCAAAATCCACTTTTTTTTGAAGCATGGATCGAAAGAGCTCACACCCTAATTTTGATTGGTATGTTTGAATTCGATCAAACTTATTTAACTGAAGCTAAAGAACATTTTGAGCATGTCTACTCTTTTATGGATATAACTAAAGTAGATTTAGGTCAATTTTACAATAAATGGGGAGAATGTCTATACGCATTAGGAAAGATTTCAGGTGAGCCTTGTGATCTTCAACAAGCCTTGAGCAAATTTCGTTTAGCAAATGAATATGGCTGTGAAGAAGTTGAATTCATTAATGAATACGGACAATGTTTTGCAGCTTTAGCGATGTTGCTGAGAAAACCAGAGTATTTTGAAGATGCATTTCATCTTTTTGATCGAGCTGTGCAATACGATTCAAATCATTTTGATAGTTGGTTTAACAGAGCTTGCTGCTTGCAACAGATGTTTGAAATCCATCCAACTCAATTTCTTGAAAGAGAAGCAGAGGATAGTTTTGTAAGAGCGGCAGAAATTAATCAAGAGTTAAGTTTGCTTTGGTTTAAATGGGGTCAATTAGAATCCTTTGTTGGTAAAATTAAGCGTGATAATGAAAAAATTGAATCCAGTTTCGAAAAATTTGAAAAAGCTAATCAATTAGACCCTAATCAACCGGGTGTTTTATGCGCATGGGGACTAATTCAACTTTTCTTAGGTGCTCAAAAAGAAGATATTTCGTTAATTCAAAGCGCTCAAGAAAAAGTCATTCGTGCACTAGAAATTCATCCTGAAGATGGTCAGATTTGGTATATGTATGGTTGTTGCTTGAATGAATTAGGCCGATATTTTTCAGATTTAAGATATTTAGATCAA
>JAUXSJ010000271.1 GCA_030679615.1 Parachlamydiaceae bacterium
GCGATTCAAAAGCTATTCAGAATCAATCACATAAATTAAAAATTACAAATCATTAAATATAAAACTTTTTTGCCCAGATGAGTATGCTCGTCTATTCTGTAATTTTATGCGCCTTAGATTAATAGACGAACGTGCGTTATACATTCAGGACTGGAATAGGGGAGTCGCCAGCCTCTACAAGTCTTTGATTTAATTTTTCAAGCAACGGTTTACCTGCAAAGATGACAGTTGCGCCTTCATTTAATTGTGGCAGAATAATAGATTTAACGACGCTAATGACATCTTTTTTTGTTACTGCTAATAATTTGTTTCGATATTCTTGTCTAATTTCTAATGTGCGCCCTTCTCGATACCAACCATAAGCTACATCGGCTTGACTTCCAGGGGAAACAGGGGAGTCTAGTGATTGAATGATTTCTAATTTTGCTTCTTCAACATCTGATTCATCAAAGTCACCATTCAAGATAATGTTTACAGATTCTTTAAAGGCATTAAGTGTTTCAATTGTATTGGGATCTCGATAAGAGTAAAAATAAAAATTTCCGGATAAAGCATTACTCACAGCTCCTCCGCCATAGGCTCCGCCTTTTTCTCTTATTTCTGTATGAAGAAATAGATGATCAAGCAATGAAGCGGCAATATTCAATGCCGGAGAATCGGGATGAGTATATGAAATGGTTTGGAAAACATGACCAATAAATGCGACTGGAGAAGTGATAATTCGCCCTTGAGAAGGGACTTTAACTAATGGATAATCTACTTTCCAAATAGATTCCAAAGAATTAGGTAATTCATTTAATCCATAAAAATGTTGATTTTTGATTTCTTCATAAGTCATGGTTGGGCAACTAATTACTAAATGAGGATTTTTTACGTTTAAAATGACATTTAAAAGGTTTTGAAGCTTCGATAATATTGTAGATCCATGCAAAGAAAAATTTTTAACTATTTCACGCATTTTTTGATAATAGCTTAAACCATAAAGTTCATTTGCCATTTTGGATGAGACATTTAAATCACTTGCTGAAAGATTAATCGCATATTTTAATGCATTTTGATTCAAACGATTTTCAAGACTATTCAAATGCTTTATTAAAATATCTTGTAATCGCTTAATATCATTCAAATTTGTTTCTAACAAAGTTTCTTTTAATAAAGTAAATAATTTCGAAGCTTTTCTATGCAATGCTTTGCCTCGTAAATGAAATGTAGGATGAAAACAATGATGGTCATTAGCTTGTAAATTTAGATTAATACCCGTTTGAATTCCTCCGGTATGCCCTTGAATGTAGTCAAGATTCTCTAAATAATCTCTTCCATTACATCCCATTTGTGTCATGACTATTGTGAGTAAACGTAAATAAACTAAGTCTTCTTCAGGAATATTTGGAAGGGTAAATACTAACTCAGCATAAATAATGTCATTCGTAAATACGTTATGATGGAAAATTTTTAAGTGATCAAATTGCTCCTCAATTAAAAAATAATTTTTTGTACTTAAAGGAATATCTTGTAAGGTAACTTTTGGAAGAATATCTTCGTTTTCTTCTGCTTCTTGTTCTTCTTGAAAGAGGTTTAAGACCTTTGATTGATGAATAATCTCTTCTATTTGTTTTTCTGATAAATTAGATTTTATTTTTTCTAACTTAGATATTTCTAATTCAGCTTCTTTTTCTGCTAAGTGAGGATCTGGTTTCATGACAATGCATGCAAAATGCTTATTTTCTAAGAAATATTTTTTTATCAAATCAATTAAATAATTTGGACATTCTAAAATTGTTTGTCTCAAATCATTAAACAATGAGTGAATTTTTAAACCTTCTGCTGGATCTGCTCCATGTTGTTTTAATAATCCTGAACGCATAAATAATGAAAGTCCAAACGGCGCTTGATCGCCAATAATTTCGCTGCGATAAAATTCTAATTGATGAATGGCACTTTCAATGGACTCTAACGAAAATCCAGTGCTACAAATCTGGCCTAACGTTTCAAAGATAATTGCTTCAAACGTTGAAGTATGTTCTGCTTCTGATCCATCAATAATAATCCCCCAAGGAATTTCATTAAGTTCATTATCAATAAATGAATCTACTTGCTTACACAATCCCGATGATAGCAATGCTTTTTTTAGTGGTGATGCATCTGTGTCTAATAAAAGTATTTCAAGAAGACTTAAGGCAAGTCCATCTTTTTGCTCTAAGATTTGACATGTTAACCAAACAAACGCAATAAATGTTTTTTTATGAAGATCTTCATTGGCTGCAATAGGGTAGGTGAATTCACGATACACAGGGATTTTAAAACGCGGTTGTAAAGAAATAGGAGGTAAAGGCGGAACTTTACTCGTTTTCTTAAGGGCATGCTCTTCAATGAAATCGAGGTGCTTTTCAAGCGGCATATTTCCATAAAAATAAAAAAGACAACGGCTTGGATGATAATATGTTTGATGGAAACGATTTAATTCATCATATGTCAATTGTGTTATTTCTTGAGGATCGCCTCCTGCATTATGCCCATAGGTGATATCTGGAAATAAAGTTTGATTAATTGCTTCAACAAGTCGAGCATTCACTGAAGATAGAGCGCCTTTCATTTCATTGTAAACGATACCTTTATATTCTAATGGCGATGTGGGATCGTTTGGGACGCTGAATTCAAGACGATGACCTTCTTGGAGAAAACTGAGATTATTGAGATTTGGATGAAAAACGGCATCCAAATAAACTTCCAATAAATTATAGAAGTCTTTTTGAACTTGTGAAGAAGCGGGGTAACACGTAAAATCCGCTCCTGTTAAAGCGTTCATAAATGTATTCAAACTTCTTCTTCCCATGGCAAAAAATGGATCTTTTACTGGGTATTTTTTTGAACCACATAAAACTGTATGTTCTAAAATATGTGCCACACCATTGGAATTATAGGGTAATGTTTGAAAAGATAGGCAAAATAAATTTTCAGGATCATTATTAGCGATATGCATAATATGAGCCCCACTAGGCTCATGAATAAGCTCGTTTAGGACACATTGAAGCTCTGGTATTGGAGTTGACTTTATCAATCTAAATTGATGATAGGTATCTCCTGCTTTTTGAAGATGGGAATGTGCTGACATTTAAGAAAACCTTTAGCTAATATTAATCTTAATTTACCTGAAAGGTTTTTCCCTTGGCAACACTTTTCCCAATGGGTGGTTTAAATAGGGGGTGTAGGTCCTCCTCTTCCCGCGAATAATCCAAAGATTAAAGCAATGATAAATAATACCAAGAAAATGAAAAACAATATTTTAGCTATATCCGTAGCAGCTGCTGCAATTCCACCAAATCCAAACATAGCAGCAACAAGTGCGATAATGAAAAATGCAATCGCCCAGCGTAACATAATTTCCTCCAATAAATGTTTAATAATCTCTAACTTGAGATTAGTGATTTACAGGAAATTGTCAAATATATTTTTTAAAATCGGAGAATTGGGGCTTGGCCTACTTTCCTACGATCTTTAGAGATCTACCATTTTTTGGAGTGCGAAGGCCCTGCCTTCGCTTTTTGGTTCGAATATATCTACTTTCAAAAGCTTCAGCTGATTGAGTAGAAAGGTATCAAACTATCACAATATTCATCCTAAAAAGCGAAGGCAGGGCCCATCCTATTACCCATAATGCAACGTTAATGTTGAATTAATTAGTCTATCCGCAACACAAAAAGTTAAAGGATAGTTTATAAGATGATTATTCAGACTTTTAAAAAATAACAGGATTGGCAGGATCGCTTTCAGCGTCATGATAATGAATCATAAATATTTTTATCACATCTTGCCGCTGAAAGCGATCCTGCCTATCCTGTTATTTTTTAATTTTACAATGCAACCATTGCAATTAAACTATTAATCATTAGTTATTTTTTTTTATGGGGAATAGGATGGGCTGGGCCTTCGCACTCCAAAAAGTGACGGCCCCCTATAAATCATAGAGATGCAAGTTTCTAACTTATTATTTTATCTTTAAAAAATAATATTTTTATTAAATAATGTAAGTTGCAAAACTAAGTAAATTAAATTTTTATCGTTATATCGTTATATCGTTATATCGTTAATTTTACTTTTAAATAACTTGAATCTAGAAGCAAAATTAACGATGGAAACGATATAACGATATAACGATAAAAATGAACTTTTTATTTTGTCTTCAACTTACGTTAAATGTTTTTTATTTGTTTTATTTATTTAATTTTAGTTTACTAATTATTAATTATTTGTTAAAATTTTAATAAACATTATTAAAGTATTGAACAAGGAATGATAAATGAATTACTTGATTCTTTTTTTTATTTTATTATCAGCCCCAGTTATTTCAGTTGAAATGACTTATGAAAAGAACGAATCTGCTGAGTTTATTAATGGAACAGATTTTACTTATGGAATTTGGGTTGATTCAGAAAAATGGAGTTTGGCAAGTAATGAGTTTTTAAAATGTTCAAGAGAGCCCGTCTTTAATTTTATAGCTAATCCAGAAGTGTCCTCAAGAATGCTTCATTATCAAGTATCTGTTTCATACGATGAATTAAAAGAATTGCTTCTTAAATCATTTAAAAGGCAAAATTCTACAAGTTATTTCATTGTTGATGAGGAAAGAACGATTAATGGGACAATTGTACATTTTTGGCAAATTGATACAGTTTATGAAAGTCAACCAGAGTTATCAACAACGACATTAGGATTATTATATATTGATGCAGATAAAGTGATTCAAGTCATGTCATCTTCAAAAAAAGAAGA
>JAUXSJ010000279.1 GCA_030679615.1 Parachlamydiaceae bacterium
ACCAATCAACTTTCCATCATTCAAAAAAAAATTTCGGATCTTGAAAAAAAGAAAAAAGAGATCGAACAAAAAAATGATCTTCAATATGTTAAAATTCTAAAATCAATCCTAGGAGATGAATTATCACTCTCCCTTCTTGCAGGTATCCTTGACGCGTCGATACAATCAATAACGCTCGATCCATTAAAAAAAACAGCATTCGAACAAAAGGGGGAAGAATTTTTAAAAGAAAAACCCTTTCGTCAATCACGCAAAAAAACTTCTAAAGATAACACAAAAGATCAATAGATTTTTGCAAATGCAATCAAGATATACTCAATCCAAATCAGATTTAAGGCGTGCAAGAACAAGAACGCTTATTCAAATCGGAGGACTGATTGAAAAATCTGGTTTCTTAGAAAAAATAGGGATTCAATTAGGCGATGATCTTCAAAACGATGAAACACTTTTTGATAAAGCGTCTATCCTATTAGGGGCAGTACACGAACTCAATTCTGAAATTCAAAATCACGAACAACAATTAAATATCTGGAGAGATAAAGGAAAAAGTTTAATGCAAAAAATATGATCAACGCGGATAAAAATGATACTAAAAAAGATAAAATTTAGTGCCCAGACAACTCGAACAAAAGCAAATATAAAAATTAATATATCGAATCAATCAACAAAAAATTTTATTTAATCATAAGTGAAGACCTCTCACTTAAAATTTTAAATCATCGGGTTAGAGGAGCAGTGGAACAAGGAAATACACAATATGATGAACTCTTCTTCAGGAAAGTAAACCCTCTATAACTTAAAAAAGTGAACATTTTAATCATGCTATAGTATGTTTTTTTCATAACTATTCCACCTTAAAACATGCACACTGCCTAAAATCAATCACTTTCTCTTTTTACATTGTTTTTCCATAGATATTGATCCACAGATACGTGTTTGTATCCTTCTTGCTTTTTTTTGGGAGGGTACTTCCAATCGTGAAACTGATGAAGAATTCTTAAAACATCATCAAGAACTTCTGTTGCCTCATTTTCTTCTCTATCTCCATTATCATCGACAAAGCGATCTTCATACTCTTCCCAAAAATTACCACCTAAAGCCTGAGGGGCTATTTCATGGTAACCGTTTATTGTTAGGCGAAATGTCCAATTTTCTGGAATGCGATCATTTATAATATCAAAATATTTAAGCTCTTCCATTATTGGGTATGAGTCATCATCGCTTAAAATACGCACTAGCATGCAATTATCTAGTGGGGTTATGCTACCGTCGTCATTTATACGAATCGGCGAGCCTTGTAAGGGCATAAAGGCAATCCCAAGAACTAAGTAATCTTTTTCTAATGTTAGGCAAGTGTCTTTTTCTTTGCCAAAGCCCTTATTTTCACGAGCACGTTTATATTTTACTATCATTTTTATATCTCATAATCATGTGGTTATTATTTCCTAAAATAAATTTGCATTAATAACTATAAAAGTCAATATTACATGGATCTTTTGAGTTCACCTTCATAAATTTCGTAATATGTTTCAATTTCTATTTCACTTAAAAAACAATCATCATTGGAAATGACAATTAAAGCGCATGGATAATCCTTAAGTCGGTTCCTTGTTCCATTGCTCCCCCAACTCCTAAAAAAATTGTTATCCCCAGAAACTGGGGATAAATATGTTGGAAACATAGTAAAAACAACATAAAAAGAATGAGTTAAAGAGAAATTCAATTGTGCTACACAAGTCACGCAAATGCGACAAAACCCTTGCAGACAATATTTACGCGAAATCAAATCTAAAAATTTTTATTCAAACCCCACAGAGACGACGAAGCACGAAGTTACCACGACTTGACTTTACATTTAACGCCTTTTATAATAGTCATTATCATTTATAATGCTTTATATAAGAGGCTAAAATGAAAAAAATGCTCAATTTACCCATTCCCGTGATAAAGGCCATGCACAAGGTTGGAAAAGATATTAATGATGCCAGGCGTCGCCGTCGGATCACCATTGAACTTATGGCAGAACGTGCAGGCGTATCACGCACAACCATTGGTAAAATTGAAAAAGGTGATCCAACCACATCAATCGGAGGCTATGCATCTGTACTTTTTGTGCTGGGGATGACAGATCGCTTGAGTGACTTAGTTGATGGCGCCCATGATCTTATTGGCCGCAGACTGGAAGATGAGAAATTGCCGCAAAGAGTTCGTATTCGAAGCCAAAAAAGTGAAGACAATCATGAGCAGTAAAGAAGTGATTGTTTCAATCTCACTAGGTGATAAAGATATACGTGTTGGAAAATTATGGTTCCATGTTCGCGGCGCTCGAGAAAGTGCGTCTTTCGAATACGATAAAAAATGGCTAGAACACCCTGAAAAATTTGCTCTTGATCCAGCTTTAAAACTCACAGAAGGTGCCTTTCATACCAAACAGGGCATGAGCGTATTTGGGGCAATCGGGGATTCGGCACCAGATCGCTGGGGGCGTATTCTCATGCGCCGCGCTGAAACAGCCAAGGCCAAAAGCAAAAACATAGCGCCAACAACCCTCTTTGAAATTGATTATCTGCTAGGTGTAAACGATGAGGCGCGGCAAGGTGCATTACGCTTTTCAATGCAACCTGATGAAACTGTATTTTTAGCACCGAGAGAAAAGGCCAGTATTCCACCTCTCGTTGATCTTCCAAAACTATTGTCAGCTACGGAACGATTTATTGAGAATGATGAGAGTGCTGCAGATCTAAAACTCTTATTAGCACCTGGTTCATCGCTTGGTGGAGCACGTCCAAAAGCATCCGTTCGCGATAAAGATGGAAGCCTTGCCATTGCTAAATTCCCCAGAAAAGATGATGAATTTAATATTGTCGTATGGGAAGCGCTTGCTCTAACTTTAGCTAAAAATGCAGGGATCAAAGTGCCTTCATGGCGGTTAGAAACTATTCTCGAAAAACCTGTATTAATCATCAAACGATTTGATCGAAATAACGGGCAACGTATTCCTTTCCTATCTGCTATGAGCATGCTTGGTGCTGTGGATAATGAGCAGCACAGCTATCTTGAAATGGCCTATGCTTTGGCTCAAAATGGTGGTTCTCCTGAAGAGGATATGACTCAATTATGGAGACGTATTGTATTTACTGTCATGATTTCTAATACGGACGATCATTTGCGAAATCATGGTTTCATTTATGAGCGTTACAAGGGTTGGAGATTATCCCCTGCTTATGATCTCAATCCAACACCTATCGAAATAAGACCTCGTATTCTAACTACATCAATTGATTTTAATGACAATTCTGCATCTTTAGAAACAGCAATGTCAGTTGCAAAAGACTTCAGATTACAAAAATCACAAGCCCTTAACATTATAACAGACGTGCGTTCAGCCGTTAAACCATGGCGACAAATGGCAAATGAATTTGGTTTGTCAAAACGAGAATGCGATCAAATGTCTTCCGCATTTCAATATGAAGAGATGC
>JAUXSJ010000272.1 GCA_030679615.1 Parachlamydiaceae bacterium
CAATGACTTTTTCCATTTGAAACCATTTCTTGTTCACTCCAACCGGCTTGAGGAAATGTGATCGCTTTCCATCCAATAAAAGCAAGCAAGAAGACCGTAAGGTAAGCCAAAATTTGCTTTTTCTTACTAACAAGCGGAGCACTTCCTCTACCGTATATCCACGCTCCGATTGAAAAACAGAAAAAACCAGCTAAAAGGCAAATCAAGGAAAATGTATTAGTTTGAGCGCTAAATACCCAAAGAAGCCATAAAACGGTGGCTAATAATAAGAAGCCCATTAATTGTTTAAAGGTTTCCATCCACGCACCTGGCTTTGGAATAAACCTTAACAAGGAAGGAAAGCCCGCTAAAATTAAATAAGGGAAACACATTCCTAATGCCAATGAAGTGAAAATTAAGAGAGATTGGAAAATAGGAAGAGTCACAGCAAATCCTACAGCTGATCCCAGAAAAGGACCCGTACAAGGAGTCGCGACAGCTGTTGCTAGGATTCCACTTAAAAAAGAACCGGTATAGCTCGATTGTTTTTGTGATTGGTCAGATTGTGTTTGACCTGCCCAGGAAGAGATCGATAAACCGATTTCAAAAACTCCAAATAAATTAAGAGCAAAAATAAAGAGAAATGAAGCTAAAATTACAATAAAAATAGGCTCTTGTAATTGGAAACCCCAACCTACAGAATGACCATAAGAGCGTAGAGAGAGCATAACAATGGCTAAAAACCAAAAAGATAAAATAACTCCTAAAGAAAAAACCAAACCATGTTTCATTGTTAAAGCACGACTTTGACCTGCCATTTTAATGAAGCTCATCACTTTAATAGAAATAACAGGAAGGACGCAAGGCATCAGGTTAAGAATCATTCCTCCAACAAATGCAAATAAAAGAGCTAAACCAAGTCCTCCTTCAAAATCAAAAGCAGATTGTTGAGCTAGGTTTTTATCAGAAGATTGTTTAGATAATTCATTTCGATCCAAAAATGCGATTTCGGTTTGATGATCAAGAGGTGCATTGATTTCGAAACTTTTTATGGATTGATTCCACCCACTTTCTTCATGAACAACAAGAATGCCCTTTAATTGTTTTATCTCGTTTGAAGAGAGTGTTCCTTCAGGTAATTGAATGATTGATCGATTAGAATCTTGTTCGGAGACAAGGGGAGTTTTGGAACAATCGATCAAATGATGAGTTTCTGGATAAAATTCTATGGACTTAGCTGTTTTTAAAGAGTCGCTTTTTGGAATTTCTAATTCAATTATTCCGGATTTTCGAGTCGCTTTTATCTGAATCGTTTGAAGTGGGATTTTTTTTCGTGCATTTTCAAATAAAGATGAATAAGAAGAATTAGATTTAGGCGTAGATGTTGTTTTTATAGGTAAAGAATAAGATCCCGATCCAGGTAAGCAATTCATATCTGAACACACAAGCCATTCAAGATCCAAGCTGATGGCACCAGGATTCAAGGAATCAAGTTGTTGAGGGGGAGTAATCTGAGCTAATAAAATCACTTCTTGATGATATCCATAGCTCACCATATCTGATAGTACTAGTTTTTCGGGGCAAGGCCAATTGACTGTATTAATCGTAAAGCCAGGAGGAAGATTCCATTTAAGTTCCAAAGGCAAACCGGTATCTCCCGGATTTTTCCAATAAATATGCCAATCTTTTTCTAAATTTATTTTAATTGCTACCCAAAAAGGATGATTAGGTTGAATGCCTTCATCTTCTTGAAGGATCTCGACTTTAACAGGGGATTCTTCATTTGTTGGGTTTGAATTCGACTGTCCAAATGCTAAAAAAGGTAATATACAAAAGATTGTTACTAAAAAAATATTTTTAAATTTTACCACACTTATCCTCCAAGGATCTTAATTAGAAGTTCTCAATTGACAATTTGAGTAATTATCAGTTATGAGTTATGCCAACTAGGGTTGATAATCATATTAAAAAACAAACTACTAAGTCTATATTGATTAGAGAATTCAGTTGTTTTTATTAATTAACATTAGTGATCAATATTATTAAGACTTAAAAACTTCCAGAATGAAATTATTTCTTTCTAGTTAAGGAATTATAAAGGAATTATAAATGTATGTAAACATTATTATTTTAACAAGCAATCCTTTTTTTGAAGCTTATACTCAGTCAGATCTGCTGGGAAAATTTATTTTTCTCTCTCTTTATGCGCTTTCGATTGGAAGTTGGGTTGTCTTAGTTCAAAAATTATGGATGACTTATCAAGCTAAAAAAAATGCTTTTAGATTTTATGAATCTTTTCAACTTCAAAAATTTAATCCATTAACTTTAGACTGTGAATCAATATTAAAAAAAGACCCACTAAATCCTTATTTGGATCTTTATCAGGTGTTGAAAAAGCAATCTTTGGATTTACTTGCAAAAAATAAACATTTTACAAAAATTCAATTAGAAGAAGAGCAGGGCTATACGCATCAAATGATTCCACCCTCCTCTTTATCATTAAATGACATTGATTTTGTTGCATCCCATTTATCGACCCAAGTGGCGAATCAGGTGAAGCAACTTGAACGTCATTTATATATCTTAGCAACAACTGTAACTCTTGCTCCTTTTTTGGGATTATTAGGGACAGTATGGGGGATTTTGACAACTTTTTCAGAAATGCAATCACAAAGTTCGGGTAGCACACATCAAATGGTGTTAGGTGGGTTATCTTTAGCTCTTGCCACAACTGTTTTAGGATTATTAGATGCGATACCCGCATTAATAGGTTATAATTATTTGAAAAATTCAATACGTAATTTTACTACAGAAATGGAAGGGTTTTCTAATGAAATTTTGGCTGCTGTAGAGTTACAGTACCGTAAAGTGGATATTTAATTATGTCTCGAAGCCGAATTTCGTTTACGCAATATATAGCATTTGAAGAACCAACAATTAATTTAACGCCGTTAATCGATGTTGTCTTTGTGATTTTGATCATGTTTATTGTAATTGCTCCTCTTTTAGAATTGGATCGAATTCAATTAGCTGAAGGACCTTCAATGCCCCTTGCTACGGTTCAATCTGCACAAGAAACGAGTCAGATAGCAATTCATGTTCATAAAGATAATACCATTTGGTTTAATCATCAAAGTGTAAATCCATTAGAATTAAAAAAAATATTAGAAGAAGCAAAAAAAAATTTTCCTCAAGCAAACCCTCAAATTTATCACGATAAGGAAGCTCATTTTGGAGTTTATCAATCAGTGAAAAATGCCGTAGAAATGGCAGGGTTTTCTCAAATGGATGTGATTCTTCAACCATCATAATGAATTTATTCTAGAGTTAATTCATGGAATTCAAACAACAATCCTCCTCCTGGCTTACGATTTTTTTTATTGTTTGTCTTGCTCATTTTGGGGTTTTTTCGTTAGGGTTTAATTTTTCTCGCCCCATTCCTCGTCCTAATCAACGGCCTCAAGTTTTTGTTCAAACGATCCAATTAAATCCTGCCTCATCAAAAAATTCATTGATGCCGATTGCTTTAGTAGAAGAGAATTCTCCTCAAAAAAATCAAGCTGTTGTTCCAGAGATAAAAGTCGAAGAAAAACCAAAAGAAGTATCTAAGCCAATTTCTCCTCCAAAAAAGAAAATTCCTAAACCACTTCCCTCTCCGAAAACTCAGCAAGAAAAAAAACCTGAAGTTAAAAAACAAGAAACTAAACCAAAGCCTCCTATCAAAAACGAAGTAACAAAGCAAAAAGAAATCACTGTTGAAAATCAGAAAAAAGAAGC
>JAUXSJ010000304.1 GCA_030679615.1 Parachlamydiaceae bacterium
AAACAAATACAGTCTTCACATTAGACAAAAAAATTAACAGGATAGGCAGGATAAAGAACAAGATATAGGAATGGGGTAAGTAAATTACTTTCGTAGTAATTTGAAGGCATTAAAAATTTGCTATTCATCATGCTTCTTTATCCTGCCTATCCTGCCAATCTTGTAAATTTTTTTATCTGCAGTTAATAGAGTTAGTGTTTATATTTTTTTTAAATTTGATGTTACATTTCAAAATTCATACTACAAAAGAGAACAACAATGCCTTTACAATTTAAAAACAGCCCTCTATCGTACTACAAGCGAATTTTTGCAATTATCCAACTATGCTTATCTTTTAGTTTAATGATTTGGTGCCTATTTCAACCATTTGTGGGGGAATATTTTAATTTAAAAACTAGAATGTTGCCTTATGAATATGTTTTAGGTGCACAGAAAACAAATGGAAATAATGTTCTTTTGTTTCAAAATATGAATGAAAACGATCGGGAATTAATGAAGACTGATTATCATAAAATTTTGAAATATTCCCAACGCTCCTTTTTTAAAAAAATTTATGATGGAATTATTTATTTTGCTTTTGAGGTACCTCCATTTGAACTTGCGTGGATCTTTTTTTCTATTGTGATTGCAATACTCATTCTTTTGCAAAAAGAAGGATCTAAAAGCCTTAGTTGGTTATTGCCTATTATTGCAATAGGATTAGTTGTAGATGATTTTCAATCGGATCAAAAAATCAATTCATCTTCAGATCTAATTCTATTCCCAACTGAAAAACAATTAATAGATGAAGGTTATATTCAAAATTTCCAACATGTCAATTGGATGGAGCAAAAGAATCAATTGACTCAAGGATGGCAAAATTATTTGATAGACAAGTGGAGTTCGCCTCAAGACGAAAACCGATTAGAAAAAGCTGAATTTAATTTTAATGTAGCAAGATTAAAATTATTTCATGAAGAACCATTTCAAAACTGGATTAAACCTAAAAATGAAAAATTGAGTTTAATATTGATTGTATTATTTATGTTTTGGAATATTTTATTTGCTTTAGTTATTTTCGATTTCTCGAAAAAAGGAAAAATTCTAACTTTTAGATCTACGTAACCCCAAAAGTCGCTAAATTTTTTATCACAAAGAGCAGAAAGAACACAGAGACACAAAGAGAGGGCATGTTTAATAATGAAACTATATTAAAGAATTTCATTACTAAACATGCCCTCTCTTTGTGTCTTTGTGTTCTTTCTACTCTTTGTGATAAAAAATTTAGCGACTTTTGGTTTAAACTAAATCCTACTTAAAAGAATTGAGCGAGTTTAAATGTTCCAATTCCGGCAAAATAACCCACAAAAGCTGCTATACCGATTCTTCGCAAATACCAGAAAAATTGCACGCGCTCAAGCCCCATAAATGCAATTCCAGCAGCAGAACCCACGACTAAAATACTTCCACCTGTTCCTGCGCAATAGGCTACCAAATTCCAAAAACTTGAATCCATAGGGTATGTTGATAAGTCATACATTCCCATTACAGCTGCAACCAGAGGAACATTATCCACAACAGCTGAAGCGAGGCCAATAGCAATCGCTACAAACTCAGAATTTCCAATGGTATTATCCATCCAATTTGCTAAATTATAAAGAATACCCGCTGTTTGTAATGCATCAATGCACAATAATATTCCTAAAAAGAACAGAACCCCTGAAACATCAATAGATGTCATGATTGCAGGAACCCGTAAATGTTCTCTTGTTGGTATTCCAGTATGAACAAAGTCAGTAAATAACCACATTAATCCCAATCCAAACATCATTCCCATGAAAGGAGGAAGTCCTGTATAAATTTTAAAAAGAGGAACTGAGATTAAACAAATCACTCCAAGCCAAAATACGATATTGCCCATAGGCTCTTTTTCTTCTTTCACACTGACGGGATTAGATGTAAATTCTCCCTTTAAAAAGATCCCTATCATGGCAAGAAAAGCCACTAAACAAACAAGACTAGGTAAAAATAAAACTTTTATTATGTTTACTGTTGAAAGTTGACCACCAATCCATAACATCGTCGTTGTTACATCTCCAATCGGTGTCCATGCTCCACCTGCATTTGCTGCTACAACAACAGTGCCACCTAATAAAAGTCGATCTTCATTAGAATCTAAAAGCTTTCTTAACAAAGTGACCATAATAATCGTCGTTGTTAGATTATCTAGAATGGAAGAAAGAAAAAATGAAATGAATCCAATGGTCCATAATAATTTTTTCTTAGATTTTGGCTCAATAGCATTAGAAAGGATCGAAAACCCTTTATGCGCATTAATAATTTCAACGATAGTTAAAGCACCTAACAGAAAAAAAACAATTTGGCTAATATTCGCCATATGTTCGCCAAGCCACTCAATATTTTTTTCATGAGAAGCTGTTCCACTAGCAAATTGTAAAATCCAACAGACTATGGCCATCAATAGGGCAATGGAGGTTTTATTAATTTTACTTACATGCTCGATAGCAATAAATAAATAGCCGATCACAAACGTAATGATCATTAATAAATTGAATAAATTCATGATAGTATAGGGTTCGTTTGTTTAAAAAAAAATCCGGGAAAATATAAGCCGGATTCTGTTAGCTAATTACTTAGCTCAGTCATCATTCGTCTAGGGTTGCCATTACTAACAACCTCAAGCGACTCTTCTTGAGTCCTGCGGAGCACAGTATTACTCAAATTCGTTCTTGCTTCGGATAGGGTTTACCGCTATCTGAGTTTTCTCAGATAGTCCAATTCCTTAAATTGGAATTTCACCCTGTCTGCCAACCCGAAGGTTAGCAGCGGAATACTTTCTGTTGCACTTTCCGTAGCTTTACAGCCCCCAGTATTTCACTGGTATCCTCTCCTATGAAGCCCGGACTTTCCTCTCCTTAAAAACATAAGCAGCGATGACTCTTTTTCCCGGAAAAAACTTAAAACCTAATTATGGTAAAAAATAGGTTCTTAAACTTTTGCTTTTCGACGACGTTGCTTTGTTGGAACAAGAGCATCCTCTAAGACTTTATTTTCTTGCCAGTAGTGAATGCGTGAACAATGTTCACAAAAAACCAAACGCTCTCCTCTTCTCACTAGGTTCTCATGCTGTGCAGTTAACATAATATGACAACCACTGCAGCAACGATTTTCTAGTGGAACAACAACTCGATCTCTTTTATTGCGCAATAATCTTTCGTAAATTTTAAAGACTTCAACATTCGCATGTGACACTAATTCATCACGTTCTGTTTTAATAGCACGGCCTTCGCTATTAATGAGTCGAATGTTTTCTTCAATTTCGTTTTCATGAACTTTTGAACCTGCTATAGCAGAATCCAAGTTTTCTTTTAACACTTTTAAATTGTCTTCTTCAACTGTTAAACGATCGTAAAAATCACTTAATCGCTGTTCTTTCGTTAATCTTTCTCTATCAGCAGTTGAAAGTTCATGAGTAATTGCATTATATTCATCTACTTTTTTAATCGAACTTTGATGAGCTTCTAATTTTTTAATCTTAGCTAAAACATCTGCATGCTCGCCTTCCATCTGTCGAATGACTTTTTTCATTTCAAAAATGTCGGATTCTTTTTCATTCACTCGATTTGTCAAAGAGGCTTCATTTGCTTTGATGCTTTCCCTTTCTTTCTCTCTTTGACGTCTGACCTCCAATAATTGAATCATTTTCATGTCACATTCTTGGATTTTTAATATCACATTAAGGGCTTCTAACATAATTTATTCCTTAAGGTAAATGAGATAATTATAATAGTGTATGCCATCATAACGAATGAGGAAAAAAAAGAAAAGAAATCAATTGATTGAATTTTTTTTTTGATCAGGCAAGCAATCAATACAATTTAAAAACAAACTGGATTTTTGATATTTTATTTCATTTTCATTTCAACATATTATGGTCAAGAACAGATTATTATTCATTAGATACTAATAAGATTTTTAAAATCAATAAACACTTGTTTTTTTAAATTTTTGTAATATTATTTCTGATATAAAAAAACAAACATTAAATAAAGAAGGTTTTATGATTAGTAATAATTACAACGTTTTCATTTCTGATCAAACAATTGAACTAATTGAAGAAAAAATCAATTGTTCTATTTCTTTTAAAAAAACTTCATGGAAATGGCATTATTCTCTTATTCAAAAGGGTAATAATAGTGAAGTAGTAGGCGATATTGTAAAAAAAAGTGACAATCAATTCGTAAAAATCATTGAACTGCATAAAAAAATAAAAGATCAATCAACACTAACAAATGATTTTGATGAAGCACAAATAATGAAATTTTTAAATAAATTTTGTCACTTAAAATATAGGCAATTTTTATTCCAATCTAAAATAGAAATTTTTCAAAACGACTGTTACCCAGTGATCAAGAATATTCTCGAAGAAAACACAAATAAAAAAGTTATGCTAGTTTCAAAAATAGCGGAATTTTTCAAAAATAAACTTGAAGGAGGATTTTCACGATATTTTCAAGAAAATTTATCAAATTTCGATCAAGATTGTTTTTCTATAGTAAAAGAAATAAATAAAGATTTATTTTTTAATCAAAACCAATAAAAAAATGTAATTAAATATGGAGTGCGCGTGACTTGTCACCGCTTTCATAGCTTCGACTTGTCGAAGCGTTGCGTAGTGGCAAAGAATTGTGCTATCTGCAACGACATTTTTAGAGAAGCCATTTCTCAGAATCGAAAGATCGCAAGGTTAACTCGGTTTAACCTGATGACCTAAGCCTGCTCATTTTGTTTTTTCTTTTTTAAGAATTATAAAGTCTTTTTCTTGATTTAAACTTTTTTGTTGACATTCATTTTGATACCTGGGAAAAAAATACTGGACTCATAAATTAGTCATATCAACACATTTATGAAAAGGTAGTAAGCCATGCTTACAAAAAAAGATTCAACTAAAGAAACAAAAGTTAAACTCAGCAAAGTAAACGCTCTAAACAAAAATGCTGAAGAAAATTCATATTGCTGTTCACAATCGTCATTATCTATTCCATCCCCCTCCAAGCCCATAAAACCTAACAATTCAATTCCTTCAAAAAATCAAGATGCTCAAGAAAAAAAATCTTCTTACAAAACTCGTCTGACTATTAAGTATGACATCGGCTATCAAAATAAATTTTTTATTCGCGGCAAAGGAGCAAATTTAAGTTGGGATAAAGGACAAGAGTTCACTAATGTCAAACCTGATGAGTGGATTTGGGAAACAGAGATTCCTTTCAATCAATGCGAATTTAAAGTATTAATTAACGATGAAATTTATGAAATTGGTGAAAATCATTTTTTAAATTGCGGATCCTCGGTTGTCTATACTCCTCATTTTAATTAGCTTTAACGATGGATAAAATAACAAGGTAATATAAATTTTTCTTGTTCTATCGTTATATCGTTATATCGTTTCCATCGTTAATTTGCTTTAAGACTCATGTCAGCTAAAAGTAAAATTAACGATGGAAACGATAGAACGATATAACGATGGATTTAGGAAACGGACCTTCCTTTCAATCAATGCGAATTTAAAATGTTGATTAACGATGAAATTTATGAAATAGGTGAAAATCAATTTTTAAATTAATGATCTTCTGTTGCTTACACTCCTCATTTTAATTAGCTTTAACGATGGATAAAACAATAAGATAATATAAACTTTTCTTGTTCTATCGTTCTATCGTTTCCATCGTTAACTTTACTTTTAGCTGACACGAGTCTTAAAGCAATTAACGATGGAAATGATATAACGATAGAACAAGAAAAATTTATTTTAAGAATCCTGTTTATCCTTCCTATCCTTTTAATCCTGTAATTTTTTATACGACATTTGTTAACTTCAATCTCATCAACTAAACAATCTTGCATAAAAACGATCATTTCAGACACAATAAATCTCCAGAAAGCTTCAATTTTTACAAGTTAATCAGGGATTTTTTGAATGACATCGAGACTAAAAAAATATTTATCAAAACATGCCTCTTCACCTCTCAATCCTGCAGTTGTTGCTTACATCGCATCTCTCGATCACCTGGCTTCCGTAGCTCCTGAAGTGGAAAAAAGCATTGTTCAAGAATTAAATGATGAAAGATCTCATTTAAAACTAATCGCTTCAGAGAATTTTTCATCTTTGGCTGTTCAACTCGCCATGGGTAATTTACTAACAGATAAATATGCTGAAGGCTATCCGGGTCATCGCTTTTATGCAGGTTGTAATAATGTTGATGCGATTGAAAGTCTTGCTCAGCAAGAACTGATTGAATTGTTTAAATGCGAACATGCATATGTCCAACCACATTCTGGTGCAGATGCCAACCTAGTTGCATTATGGGCTATACTTTTTCATAAAATCCAAGCTCCTGCTATTGAGAAATTAGGCAAAAAAACTTTAGATGAATTATCCCCTGAAGAATATGAAGAGGTACGTCAACTTTTAGTTAATCAAAAACTCATGGGGATGTCGTTAAATTCAGGTGGACATCTCACTCATGGTTACAGACATAATATTTCTTCGAAAATCCTTAAAGCTGTTCATTATGATGTAAATCCAAAAACAGAATTAATTGACTACGATCAATTATCAGATCAAGTTAAAAAGGAAAAGCCCACCATTCTTATGGCAGGGTATTCTGCTCACCCAAGAAAAATCAATTTTGCTAAAATGAGAGAAATTGCCGATCAAGTGGGAGCTGTTTTATTTGTTGACATGGCCCATTTCGCAGGTCTTGTTGCAGGTGGAGTGTTTGAAGGAGAATTCAATCCGATTCCTTATGCTGATATCGTCTCTTCAACTACCCATAAGACCTTAAGAGGACCAAGAGGTGGTATCATTTTATGCAAAAAAGAATATGCAGATGCTGTCAATAAAGGATGTCCTTTAGTTTTAGGAGGTCCGCTTCCACATGTGATGGCTGCAAAAGCTGTTGCCTTTAAAGAAGCTAATACTCAAGAATTTAAAGATTACGCTAAAAAAATTGTTGAAAATGCACACTATTTAGCTGAACGCTTTATCCAAAAAGGTGTCCGTTTAGTTACAGGTGGAACAGAAAATCATTTATTAATTGTGGATTTAACACAATTTGGATTAACAGGTCGGATTGCAGAGTCAGTTCTTCGATCAGCTCATATCACTGTTAATCGAAATGCCATCCCATTTGACCAACAAGGTCCATGGTATACATCGGGAATTAGATTAGGAACAGCTGCTTTAACAACCTTAGGAATGGGAAAAGAAGAGATGTATGAAATCGCTGATGTGATTATTACTATTCTTATAAACACAAAGCCAGCTATGATTGAAAAAACAGGACAATTGAGTAAGGCAAATGGAATCACTGATCCTTTAGTGTTAGAAGAAGCAAAGAAACGGATCGCTCAACTTTTAAATCGATATCCGCTCTATCCTGAAATTGAAATTTAATGTATTTTATGCCCTTAGTTAGGAGAAAACCATGGCGAAACAAAACGATAATCATCAAGGACCGGTCCCTTCAAAGGTAGCAGATAAAATTGAAAATGCTTTATTAAATTCTCGCCGCATATTTCTTTCAGATGTGGTAGATAATGATACAGCTAGTGATATCATAAAAAAATTATGGTATTTTGAAATGACAGATCCAGGTAAGCCCATTCTTTTTATCATTAATAGTCCGGGCGGAGCTGTTGATTCAGGCTTTGCAATTTGGGACACAGTAAAGTTAATCACATCTCCTGTGATCACACTTGTGACAGGTTTAGCTGCTTCAATGGGTTCTATTCTTAGTCTTTGTGCTACGAAAAAGGGTGGTCGTTATGCAACACCTCATTCCAGAATTATGATTCATCAACCCTTGCTTTCTGGAGTTATTAAAGGACAAGCAACTGATCTTGAGATTCAAGCTAAGGAAATTCTTAAAACAAAAAGATTATTAATTAATATTTATGTTCAAGAAACCGGTAAAGATTTTGCTGCCATCGAAAAGGCTTTGGATAGAGATATGTGGATGACAGCTGAAGAAGCGAAAGCATTCGGATTGCTTGATGGGATTGTTAATTCTCCTGAAGAACTCAGTCAGCTTTATCATGCATAATTGGTCATTTGCAAAATATGTAGGATGCGGTAACGATTTTATTTTATTCGATAATCGCCAAAATAATTTCCCGGTCGACTCAAAGTTAATTGTTTCTCTTTGTGATCGACAATATGGAATAGGGGCAGATGGGGTTCTTTTATTAGAACTTTCGAAACTTGCTGATTGTAAGATGCGCATTTTTAATTCTGATGGTCATGAAGCCGAAATGTGTGGAAATGGCTTACGTTGTTTTATCAAATGGATTCATGCTCTTGGTATTCGTCGTGAAGTTTATACCATTGAAGTCATGAATCATTTTTTACAAGGAAGAATGATTAACGAACAAGATGTCTGCATTGAAATGAAAAATCCATCAGAAATTGTATGGGAAACATCTTTAAGCTATAAGGACCAACTATTCAAGGTTCATACTTTGAATACCGGGGTTCCACATGCAATCATATTTGTAGACAATCTTGATGAAATTCCTGTCAATGAAGTTGGAAGCTATATTAGAAACCATCCTCTATGGCAACCAAAAGGAACTAATGTCAATTTTGTAAAAATTGAAAAAGACCAAAGTTTATCAGTACGAACTTTCGAAAGAGGAGTTGAGGGTGAAACCCTTGCTTGTGGAACGGGTGTGACAGCAGCAGCATTAGCTGCAGCTTATTTATTTGATGTAAAGTCACCTGTAAAATCAAAAACAAGATCAGGTGAAAACCTAATTGTTCACTTTGATTATCAACACGGTCATTTTTCAAAAATTTCATTAACTGGAGCGGCACAACACAAATTTTCAGGAGAAGTTAATTTAAAAGAAATTCTCCAATCATCTCGATTTTCCATTGCCAGTAACTCCAAACATTCACTAACATAGCATTTTAGAAAGGAATTAAAACGCATGTGTGCAAAAATAAAACAAGAAGCTCAAAATCCCTTAATTTTACGTTGTCATCGATTAATGGAAGCCTTTGCTAAATCTGATGATGAGAGAGATTTTTATATTGATAGACAAGAGGGATTTCTTGTTTATGTTGATTTAGATAAACCTCAGGAAGAATTAGACACATTATATCTGGAACTTGAACAAAATGCCGACCGCTATTGTGGAATTCCAAAACTGTCTTTTTATGAAACAAAAAAAATCATGGAAGGATTTGTTAATGAGAAAGTTTATGACATTGATACAAAAGAAAAATTACTCGATATCATTCAGTCTAAAGAAGCGAGAGAAAATTTTTTAGAATTTATCTATGATCATCATTCCGAACAGGAAAAATGGCAACAGTTTTATCAAGAGCGTTCAAGAATTCGCATTATTGAATGGCTTAGACAAAACCATTTTCATTTTGTTTTTGAAGAAGATCTAGATCTTCCAAAACAACTGATTGAGAAATTAAAACAATCCCTTTTTCAGCCCAAAGTGGGAAAAGACATTCAAAATGCTCGTAAGTCACTTGCAATGAAAGCAAAAACTTATTACTCAAACGAAGCTTTAAATCCTCGTCCAAAACGTGGACGACCACCTAAACAAGCTGTAAAACAGGAATTTGAACCACAAGTAACAGTTGATATTTACACGACTGTCACTCCATCTGTTCGACCATTTCTCTTTTCTCCAGATCTCAATGTTTCATCTCCATTTTCTATCTTCTCTTCAAAATTTGATTCTGAAGAAGAAGTTGTATCTAATCGCCGTCAACTTGATCCCGAAGGAGATGGTCCCTTACAACAAAAATTAGCTGCAATCCGCTCTTTCTCTTCAAAATGGACAGAAAGTACATCGAAAGTTGAAAATAATCCTTATGCAATCGATACGAATTTTGATGATGATGACGATGATGACGATGATGATGATGATGCCTTTTCTGGATCAAAAAAATCTCAAAAGAAAAGCGCTCCTTCTAAATCGAAACCAGCGCCTACCAGCGCTAAAGCTAAAGTCACTGCAACCAAAGTTAAGAAACCATCTTCTGCAACAACAAAAAGTGCATTAAAAAAGCCAGCTCCAGCCGCAAAGAAGAGTGCAAAGGTTGAAAAACCAAAAGTGAAAAGAATTATGCCTAAGGTTCCTCCAGTTAAAGGAACAGATGTTAAGCCAAAAAAATTGATAAAAAAATAGACGAAAACGGAGGTGTTAAAATGAATCAATCTTCTTTCACCTCTTCCTTCATGATTTATATTCTTTTTTTGTGTTTAAATTTTCAGCTGAACATTGTTTGCGCTGAGAAAATTGATAATAAAGTTTATGATATCGCTGTCTTTGGGAGCCCAACAAGTGGTCCATTAATTGAAGGTGCCATAGGTGCAATTCAAAAAGGATATCGACATCGTTTCTATTGTCATTCATCTGGACCGAATCCAGGCTTTATTGGAGCTCAAACTAGTACCAAACTTTCTTCAATTAAAGAGCAACCTGGGGTCTTCCCAGCACCTCTAATGGGTTCTGATTCATTACAATTTACTTTTGCATTAACAGCGTCACACGATCCTGTTATTCCAGTGATTGTAAAACCGGACGGAACCATCCTAAAAGGTTATCCGATGACTTATGAACATGCTCCTCAAGTTCTGTCTATTCCCTATCCAGCCCAAACTGGTATTTACAATTTTTTCGTTCTTAATCAAAATATCAACTTCGAAAAAAATTCTTCTCCTTCAGAAAATCCTTGGATCAATGTCAACGTGATTACAAATCATCAATCAAGAAAAAGTCAAAATTTTTCCATTAAAACCTTTAATGCACAGGTCGAATCTCCAGAATTTATTTGTGCCGAATATATTTATTAAAAGACTAAAGAGACATTAGGGACTATAGGGACTTAAGGGACATCAGAAGCAACATCTCTACTTAAGCAACAATGGAGTAAAAATCAACCACAGGGATCAAAAAATCGACTTTAGGTTTTTTACTCAATCGCCATGTCTTCATGATACCTTTTGGAGTGCGAAGGCCCTGCCTTCGCTTTTTTCAAGAGAGAATAATTATGATGCAATGTCATTATCCGGCTTAATCAATTCAATTTATAAAAGTGCATATGTGGATATCCGAATCATAAAAAAGCGAAGGCAGGGCCTTCGCACTCCAAAAGGTATCATGAAGTCATGGCGATTGAATAAAAAAGCCTAAAGTCGACTCTGATCTTAGTAGTTAATTTTTACGCCATTGTTACTTAAGTTGATGATGTTGCATTAATACATCATTTCCCTAAAATCATTGCAAATTTCTTTACCAAACAAGAAAAGCAACCCTAAATAAGATAAATAAATTGCATTCTTTAGCATTGCTTCCTTTTGTGGATGCAAAATTTTTGCACAGCATAGAGCGTTATTAATGCCGTGAATTAAATAACTTTCAGACATACTTCGACGATTTTCGCTTACATATCCATACACAACACCGGTTAGGCAAATCCATGCAACATTTTTCATTTGATGAAATGTCAATGGCTGATAAATAAAATGAGAAAGCCCAAATAAAAGTGCAGATACAATAATTCGAAATATTTTTTGTATTCTTAAATTAATTACATTAGTTTTCTTATTTCGATTTCTTCTTCTTTGAATTAAAAAAATTCCCCCTTGAACACAAATTCTAAAAAAAAATTCTTCATAAAGAGGCTTTCTAACAACATGTTTTATAATCTGATTTTTTGATAATGGCACTTGATTTAAAATTTGCTGAAATCTCGTAAATATGGAATTAGAACCTAGTTGCTTTCTTTTTTCTACAATCAAATAATTGTTTTGCAAGAAATTCAAACACTGGTAAACCATTCCGATTTTTGAAATTTCGAACACAACTGAAAAAAAAGATACATGCATAATACACTTCCAAAAAAATTAAAATGGAGTCTATCAATAAATCCATTTTAAATAAGAAAATTATTTCAATAAAAAACAGTTTAAAACAAAAATATAAAGATTAAAAAAATTATATGAAATTATTAATTGGCACAATAATTGCATTACTACTGTAAACTTAAGAATCAAAAAAAATAAGGTGGTTATGAGTAATGTAGAAAAAATCTTTTTAAATTTTAATGATTATCCCGAATATAGTTCAAATATTGATAGAATAAAAAATGAAAATAAAATTGATTCATTAATTAAAAATATTCAATTTGAATTAAATAAATGTAAAATCAATAAATCTTATACAAAAGTCAGAAATACAATAGAGGGAAAAAACTTTGAAATTATCGCTAAAATTGGTGATCAAGAGCAATTGATCTTAGCTGGCAATTGGAAAAATTTTCATCATAGTCTAATCGATGAAGTGGCTTTAAAATTTTTTTATAACATAAGTCTTGACATATCCATTACACCAGAAGCTTTTGATTTTATTCGTCGAATTCCAATCCATGAATGGAAAGAAATTGCTCAACTTATTAAAAAAAGCCCTCCCTTACTGGAAGAGCAAATTCAAGCATTTAAAATAGGGCAATATGATCATCCAGTTTTTCAAGAAAAAGAATGGCCAGCTCTTGCCTTAAAAGCTTATTTCGAACAAAAAATTGATCGCAATCAAATCACTACACTTCTTCTTTATGATGGAATAAAACAACTTGAGCCTGCTAAATTAAAGAATAATAGAGAAATCCCTGTAAAACTTGAAGTTTGTTACTTATTCGATAAAAACAATATAATTGACTCAAAAGTATTTATTAATTTATTAAACAATTTAGATTTTTATATTGTTAATTTAGAGTTTTCAGCACAAGAACAGAAAGAATTAATAACAGCTCTTTCATCTAAAAATCAATTTGAAAATCCACATTTCTTTATATATAGTAAATTTCCTGCGAGTCCTCAAATATTATTACCTCCTAATCTCATTAATATTCTTTTAAAAATAAAATCAAAACACGCAATTAGATTTAATCCTGTCCTTGGACATTCTTTACGTGATGATTTTACACATAAAACTTATCGTGATGCACTAGTCTTTTGTCGTTATATAAAAACACCTGATACCCTTCATGGAACTAAAGACGTTAACCCTTTGTTTTTTTATAGTCATGATCTTATTCATGTTATCTTCGAGTCCTTTAATATTCATAGATCTTTTTGGCTTGAATTAGCTGCTAAACTTGAATTACATCATTTAACTGTAGCTTTAAATACGATTTTAGATCGTAATTTTAATCCTGATACCTCTATAAAAGATAATATAAAAAATTTGCTCGTTCAAATAGAAAACGAATTAGAAACATTAATTAAAGAAGGGCTTCTTAAAAAAGACGCTGAATTATTAGAAACTGAAAAGGATTGGGAAAAATTAGTGGATATTATGACAGATTTTATGATCGACTCTGAACATAAAGACGATTTTTTAGAAGCTATTTTTGAATTAAATTCTCTTAGACGGACACAAGATAGGATCTTAGAAAGATTAAAATCAAAAAAAAATCTACCTTCTAAATTGTAATCCTTTTTGATCTTCTCATTTGATGACAAATCTGTTAATACTTATAAAAATGGAGTATGATATGTCATCACCGGCATCTTCTCAAAAAAATAATGATTTTTTTATCCTCTGCAAAAAAGTTGCTGAAGATAAGGAAAAAAAACTATTATTCTCCAAGGCATCTTTTTCAAAAGATCATTCTTCCATATTAATAAATCATCAAGATCATCGCTTGCCGTATAAGCGTGATGTGGATAGTATTTTACATTCTAATGCTTACTCCCGCTATGTTGATAAAACTCAAGTTGTTTACCTCGTCGATAATGACCATATTTCTCATCGTAGTCTCCATGTACAACTTGTCAGCAGCTTTGCAAGAGGAATAGGCGAAATCCTTGGCCTAAACCTTGATTTAATCGAAGCCATTGCACTTGGACATGATGTAGGTCATCCTCCATTTGGCCACGAAGGTGAGGGATACTTATCTGCACTATCTCTTGAATATGGAAATGGTCCTTTCACTCATTCTCATCAATCTTGCCAACTTCTTTCTGAAATAGAACCTCTTAATTTAGGGTTGGCTGTCTACGATGGATTTCTTTGTCACGATGGAGGAATGTCTGAACATGTGATTTATCCAAAATTTGATAAATCGTGGGATGATCATTTAAAAGATAAAGTGATAAAAAAAAATAACCCTGAAACTTCGTTAATGCCTTGCACTCTTGAGGGATCATTAGTTAAACTTTGTGATACCTTAAGTTATATAGGCAGAGATATCGAAGATGCAATCCATTTAAAAATCATTAGTCGAGATGAAATTCCTATAACATGCTTAGGCACAAATAATCATGAGATGCTCAGTCAATTGGCAAGTGATATCATTAAGAATAGTTTGCAAAAAGAGTATATCGCTCTTTCCAAAGAAAGTTTTGAGGCATTAAAAATTTTACGGGCATTTAATTTTCAACACATTTATTCTCATCCTAAATTAAAAGTAGAATCCACTAAAATTAAAGAAAGCTATCGTATTCTTTTTGAATGGTTGCTGGAAAATTTCAAAAAAGAGCAACAAGAAAGCTATTTATGGAACCATTTTATCAAAAAAAGAGACGAGAATTACATTCAACAGACACCTCCGGTTCAAATGGTCATTGACTATATTGCTGGAATGACAGACCATTTTTTTGTGAGAACTGTCGAAAAAATCTTTATTCCTTCTAAAATTAAATTATTTGAATAATCTTATGCGATGCATTTTCATTGAAACCTCTACTGAGCGCGGAGTCGTTGGTTTAATTCAAGATCAAACGATTGTCTATTCAAAATACCTCCCCTTTGGAATGACTCAATCTCAACAATTGATACCTTTTCTTCATGAACTCATTCAATCACTTGACTTATCAAACCAACCCATCGATGTCATTGGACTTGGAATTGGACCAGGATCTTATACAGGTATTAGAGTTGGAGTTGCTGCTGGTCAATCATTAGCTTATGCATGGAACCTTCCCATGATTGGAGTTTCCAGTTTATATGGATTTATACCATCTCAACCAAATGTAAAGTTTGCAGCTTTAATAGATGCGAGGATTGGGGGAGTATATGTAATAAAAGGAACAAGTCATTCCAATCATCAAATAAGTTACCAATCAACCCCAGAGCTTTTTAGTTTAGAAAAAGTAGGGGAAGTTCTTAAAGAAACAACCCATTTTGTAACGCCAAATTCCAAATCGTTAAAATCAAAATTTAATCTTCACTATCCTGAGAATAATTGGGTATGGGAAGAACAAAATCCTTCACTCATTTCCTTGAATTCTGTTTTATCAAATGCATGGAATAATAATGAGCAAATTAGACCTCCTACACATTTAAAACTGCTTTATTTAAGAGAAACAGAAGCGGAACGTTCATTAAAAAAATTATCTTCCTAATTATTTCTATTGAAAAAAATTTATCCTCTTAATTCTTTCTATTGAAAAGAAGTATTCCCTCATGTAAACTTGATTTATCTGTATTAAAGAAAATGGGTCTAACTCTTTTAATGTAAGAAAAGATCAGATCTTAACATTTAAGAACATCAGGATTAAATGACATGTCACTTGTAAAAGTTCGTATTGGTGATTCAATTGATAAAGCTCTTCGTGCTTTAAAAAAACGTTTGGATAAAGAAGGTGTAATGAAGTCAGTAAAAGCGCATCGTTTTTATTGCAAACCCTCTATAAAAAAACGAGCAAAGTCAAAAGCTGCTTTAAAATACAAAAAACAGCGCTAGAATATTGTTGTTCATCTGACTACACATCCATATTTTGGATAACGCAAAAAGAAATGATTTAAGTTACTGATTGTTAATCCAATTATCTATTTTTTCTTCAGCTTGTTTTCTTTTTTTTGGCTTCTGGATGATGAAAAAATTCATCTGAGAACAAAAAATAAAAGAAACCAAGCTTTAGAAAAATTGGATTTTTTAGTTAATTATCAAAATTAAATTAGCTTTTAGATCAAATTTTTTTTGAAATCATTTAAATCTTTAATAAAAAATGTAAGTTTCTATGACTGATTATTACGAAATTTTAGAAGTTCCTCGAAATGCAACAGCCGAAGAAATTAAAAAAGGCTATCGCAAAAAAGCTCTTCAGTTTCATCCTGATAAAAATCCAGGGGATGCAAAAGCTGAAAAACGTTTTAAAGAAGTTTCAGAAGCGTATGAAGTCTTAAGTGATGAGAAAAAAAGACAAATTTACGATCGCTACGGAAAAGAAGCCTTACAAGGTGGAGCCGGTGGAGGTCCTGGAATGCAAGGATTTTCTTCAATGGACGAAGCTCTTCGTACATTTATGGGTGCTTTCGGCATGGGCGGCGGCGGTGGTGAAACAATTTTTGATTTCTTTGGAGGCGGAGACTTTCGCGGTCAAGAAAGTAGTCGAGGTGCTCGACAAGGCGCAAGCAAACGGGTCAATATCACGATATCCTTTGAAGAAGCAGCGAGAGGTACAGACAAAGAACTTGCCGTTAGTAACTATGTTGCTTGTTCGACTTGTAATGGAAAAGGTTCTAGCAACCCGAAATCAGTAAAAACTTGTTCACAATGTAATGGAAGAGGTCAAGTCTTTGAACAAAGAGGCTTCTTTAACATGACAACAGGATGCCCAACCTGTCATGGTGAAGGAAAAGTTATTACGGATCCTTGCAAAAATTGCCGTGGTCAAGGTGTTGTTAAGGAAAAGCAACATGTTAAAGTGCATATTCCTGCTGGTGTAGATAGCGGAATGCGTCTTAAAATGAATGGACATGGAGATGCTGGACAGAATGGCGGTCCTGCTGGGGATTTGTATGTCTTCATCACAGTAGAATCGCATGAATTATTTGAAAGAGAAGGCAATGATATTCTCTTAGATGTACCTGTTAGCTTTACTGAAGCTGCTTTAGGAACTAAAAAAGAGGTCCCTTCTTTATTTAATCATACCTGCCGGATTACTATCCCAGAAGGAACTCAAAATGGAAAAATATTTAGAGTGACTGGAGAAGGTTTTCCAAATGTTCATGGTCATGGTCGAGGTGATTTGTTAATTAGCATTTTTGTTGAAACCCCAACAGGTCTAAATGAAAGTCAAAAAGAATTATTACGTCAATTTGGTGAAACCGAAGGAATTAATAATTTACCTAAACGCAAAGGCTTTTTAGATAAAATTAAAGAATTCTTTAATTAATGCAACGCTTTATATGAATGATGTTAATAAATAAGTTTATGTTAACTAATTACTAAATTACTTAATATTAGATTTCTTTCAAAACTTAAAGGGGATTAAATACAAAGACACGAAGACTCTAAGGCACGAAGAAGTTTAAAGGATGGGCTTTATGATTCGAACACCATCTTTTACGTAAGGGACTCCAAAATAATCTTGTCTTTGCTCTTTGTGTCTTCGTACCTTTGTGTCTTTATGTTGCATTTTTCTACACTCATTGACTCAACTCCAAATTGTGAATTCTAAGATGAAATCGCAAACCAAACCTTTTCTTCGATTCCTATATCGATCACTTATATAGTCAATTAAATTACATTTGATAATTTTTGACCGCGTCAAAGCCTCGAGATTAAAAAATTTTTTCATGTGCAATATTAATTTAATATTGTACATGAAAAAATTTATTCAATCGCGAGGCTTTCACGCTGGTCAAAATTTTATCAACTGTGGTTTAATCGACTATATTTAAATATTTCTCCCAAATTCTTTAAATGCATCTTAAATTCATCAAGAAGATTATTTAAATTATCAATATTTGATTGATGCCTATTAATAGAATTACCTAAATGTGAATTTTCTAATTTTCTTTCTTCAGCTAGTAATAATTTCTCGGTTATGCTAATGAGTTGTGTCATGTCTTTCTTATTTTTTTCATAAGATTTTAAATTTCTATAAACATTAAGAAATTTTTCTCCTATATTAATAAAATGATCAATATCTCTCTGCTGAATTTCACTTAGTGGCTTTTTACTTATTATTGTATTAAAAGATGATATTTTAGGCTTTAAACTTTCGAGTTTATCACTCGCTTGAGAATCAAAATTTCTCCAGCCGTCTAACGTTTTTAAATTTTGTTGATGTCTGTTTTTAGATTTTGGTTGTACAGAATCAGTATAAGCTTGTCGTTCTCTCTCAAATAATTTTTCAACCCCTTTTGAAATTATTTTTTTATCATCTCCTGTGATCATTTCCAGAGTATTTTTATTATCATCATCAGAATTAACTTTTTGTTTTTCAATTTTATTTATGGTTTTTTCAAATTTTTTTAATTCCTTAATTGAATTATCTACATCGTTTCTTCCTATTTTTGTTATTTTTTTTTCACTAATCGCTTCAAAATGATCAACTGTTTTTTTTATTTCTTTCAACTGATCCAAAACTTTATTTTCATGTATCTTTTCTTTCAAACTTGGAATTTTATTTTCTGGTTGAAGAATATAAACTTGATTTTGCCCCCTATTAACTTGACTACTATCCATAATTTTCTCCTTCTAAAACATTTCGAAAAGGAAATAATTTTGAAACTGAATATAATTTTATTAAACAACTAAAAAATTAAGATTATATTTAATTTTAATAAGGAAAATGCAAATCATTAGTTTACAATGTGAAGTTTCGTGAAGATTTTAGATATAATCGATTAAATTACATTTGATAATTTTTGACCGCGTCAAAGCCTCGAGATTGAAAAATTTTTTCATGTGCATTATTGATTTAATATTGCATATGAAAAAATTTATTCAATTGCGAGAGCTTTCACGCTGGTCAAAATTTTATCAACTGTGATTAAATCAACTATAATTAAATAATTTTGAATTAATGTGATTAAATCGTTAATTAAATTGTTTAGTTAATTAAAAATTTAATCAGTACGAATCGGGTTGTATTGTTTTTTTTGTAACCGTTCAGTCGGTTTAATCATTGAGTTCAGGCATGCGATTTGCAATTTGAGATAATGAATTTTAGAAAAAGTTTTATGCAAATCACAAATCACAAGCCAGAGATCCACACGGGATAGTCATAAACTTAAGAAAATCTCTTACGCCACTAGCCGTGGCTAATGGCGTAAGAGATTTTCTTAATTCGAAGTAAGAGACTATTATTTAGCCACGCGAAAGCCAGTAAAGACATCACAATATCCTGGCGGTAAAGCTAGCCTTTCAGAAACACGCACTCCATCAGCGGTACTATCATAACATCCACCTTTCACAATTTTAAAATTGTTTGGTTCGCTTTTTTCATCCCAATCAGTTACCCACTCCCACACATTACCACTCATATCATAAGCGCCGACAGGACTCTTGGCATCGTTTGTTTTTGTGATCGAACGTTCTTGTAGTGTCACGGGCAGCTGGTTTACACCATTATAAAACCCTACAGGATTGGTTAAAACTAGAGAACTATCTCTTATCCTCGAAGGGTCACGATAATTAGCCCAAGTGCGATCTATTTCATTTTTTCCAAAGCCATATTTATAACGCGTTCCAATAGATCCATCCTTTGAAATTGTCATTCCCGCTGCTTTTTCCCATTCATATTCAGAAAGTAGACGGCCACCATGACTTTTACAATAAGCTGAAGCACCAAACCAAGTCACATTAATAACAGGATACAGTTCTTTATCATTTAACACTTCGATCAATACTTGATTATTTGTAGGTAAAGGTTTAATCGTTAATTGAGATAAAGGATTTGCTTCTGTTGTTTTGCAAATTAATTGTCCCTCACGATCAAAAATATGACCAGGTTTAGAAATATCTATTTGAAAATTTTTATTTACTATTTCTTGTGTTACCCACGCAGCAAATTCTTGATTTGTTACAGGATAAACCCCTATAGAGAATTCAGGAATATTTATTTGTTTTGCTGGTCTTTCATTTTGATGACTATCTGTAAAAGGATCGCCGACGATGGCAACCCCCCCGGGAACATTAACAAACTGATGGGATGGCAAATTCTTTTTTAACGAAATTTCTTTATGAACATGAATATCTTGATCTTCTGTTGACAATGACGAAAACAACTCAAGGGTACGAGGTAGACTATTATGTACTGTTACATATGTCGATTTTGTTAAATTCGATTTATCATCTAAGCGTTGATAAGTTAAAAGATAATGTCCTTCTGGAAGAAATAATGTGTTGTTATTTTGAGTAAAAATTTCATCAATGATAATTTTTTTGTTCTTGGGAGATGTCAAAACAACATGGGTTGGGCCTAAAGTTTTTAAAACCAAGGGAGCTGAAATAGGCTGTGAAGCTTTGGAGGTTGTTGAAGTTGTTTGAGTTGTCTCTTCTTTATTTAATGATTGATCAGATTCTACTGGTTTTTCCTCAATCATTTCATTTTTGATTTCATCGTCAATGATTTCTTCTTTTTTCTTTTCTAGTTTATTGTTGGGAAGGTTTTCAACAAAATCTGTTTGAATCGTTTGTTTATTAATTAAATTTTTATTCGCAAAGTTTTCATTTGAATCAGCAATTTCACTCTTTTCTTTGAAAAGTGGTTTTATTTCAGGTTTTTTTAATAGAGATAAAACTTGGTAAATATCCTTTTTAGGAATATTTGGGAATATTTTTGAATGAATCACTTGATCGATTTTTACAGTTTCACCCGGACGAATTATAACGGTTTTTGGAACAACTTCTTCAAAAAATCCATCATGATTTGGAACTATAAATTCAATATAGTAAATACCTGGAGTTAAAGAAGGTATTGCTACCGTTGTTGAAAAACCTGATTGATGACTATCCACAAATTGATTGTTTTTAGGGTATAACTCATGCTCATCTTTTTCATTGATCAGCCAAAAACGGATTCTATCCAAACGTTCTTTTGCTTGATTTGTTTCGAAAGTCACAATCAGTGTGCCTGTTTCATTTGAAAATGCGCTTCCAAAGATTATTGAAAACAAGAATAACAAACTTAAGCAATGCAATTTCGGGTGTTTTACAAACATTCTTTTTAATTCCGTCAAATGAGTTTAAATGCAGCATAAAGATTGCCAATATTTTTTGGAACGATTTGGTTGTCTGATCTCAAATGTGTTTAAATTTTTGAGGGACGTCAGAGACAGCAGAGACAATAAGGCAATAGAAATTAACGATAACCTTTTCTTGTTATATCGTTATATCGTTATATCGTTTCCATCGTTAACTTGCTTCAAGACTCATTTCAACTAAAAGTAAAATTTGCAATGAAAACAATATAGCAATATAACGATATAGTCCTATTTTTTGTCTAAGACGACCTTGCTATCTCAGCTGTCTCTGTCGTTCCTTAAAATTTATGCACATTCGAGGTACAATGATGCATTTCCATCTTGCTTTCCAGTCAATATTTTTTTATATTTTAAAATATCACTTATATTAATCTGATTTTTTATCAGCTAAGGTTTATTCAGTATGTTAGAAAAATATCAAAGTAAAAATTTTCCTGATCGACCTCTAGAATGTACTGAATGTAAAAAACCTATTATGGTTCGTTATACTGAAATTATTGGAAGCACAATCACTCATACAAGCATGTGCGCTGAATGCCCAGAGCTACGCCGACGTTTATATGGTACATCACCAAAAGAATATATAGAAAATCAAGTGCAAGCAGGAGCGGGTTTAGAATGTGGAAATTGTCGAACAGCTCTTGAAGAAGTTAAACGTGGACATCGTTTAGGATGTTCGGAATGTTATGTCGTTTTTGAAGATGTATTAATCGTTGAAATGCAATCTTCGCTTGCATTACCTGCGCGTATTTTTCCAACAAAGAAAAACCTCCCGATTCATATTGGAAGAACACCAGGTGAAGTCCCTACAATCAATCTTTCTTCTCGATTGTTGGCATTAGATGAAGCTTTAAAAGAGACATTGAATCGTGAAGATTATGAACAAGCTGCGTGGTTGAGAGATCAAATTAAAGCTTTAACCGATAATCCACCACAATCTGATCCGAATAAACAAAAGGAAACTCCTAATGAGCAATCCTGATTCCTTTCCGCACCCTTTTTTATGTAAAGAAAGTTCTTGGGAAAAAAATCCAAATCCAATCTGGCTTGGCTCCACCGTGACCCTCAGTAGAAATTTAGAAAAATTAAATTTCCCGGGAAAATTAGCAACAGATAAAAAAAAACAAATCATCTCTCTGATTTCAAAAGATTTGATCAGTAGTAGTCACTTAAAAAATCCTAAGTTAATTCTTGCAGAAGAAATGCCACCTATTGAAAAAGAGTTCTTGGTGGAACATTTTTTATCTGAACAAGGTTTTAATCAAACCCATATTGGAGAAGCTTTTTTATTAGATGATAGCGGAGAATTTCTTGCTGTCATAAATTTACAGGATCATTTGTTTCTTCACCTTTTAGATGTGAATGAAGAATTGGAAGCATCTTGGAATCAATTAATAAAAATTGAATCTCAACTAAATCAATCCTTAAATTTTGCCTTTTCTCCAAAATTTGGTTTTTTAACCTCTGATCCTACACAATGTGGAACTGCTTTAATTGTTCATGTTTTTCTTCACTTGCCAGCTCTTCTTTATACAGATCGTTTAGATGACATTGTAAAGAAATCTCAAGAGGAAGGAATCCAATACTCAGGCTTGCAAGGAAATCCCACGGAATTAATCGGTGATATTGTTTCTTTTCGAAATCGATACACTTTAGGTTTATCTGAAGAAAATATCCTCTCTTCTTTGCGTACATTGGCAACAAAATTGGTGGTAGAAGAAAAAGGAGTTCGACAACATTTAAAGAACGAAAATGAAAATGAACTTGCGGTGATTAAAGACAAAGTCAGTCGAGCTTACGCCATTCTATTACATTCGTACCAAATCGAAGCAGTTGAAGCTTTAGAATCATTAAGTCTTTTAAAATTAGGATTAGATTTAGAATGGCTTAAGGGGATTACTCAAAGTGAATTAAATAAACTTCTTTTTTCCACACGTCGTGGACATTTACATTGTCATTATAATCAAATCATTACATTAGATAAATTCCCTCATCTTCGAGCTGAATTTATTCATCAAGCCTTAAAAAATGTTGAGTTACTTATATAGCAACCTCTATGAATGCTTTAAATTTTTCTGAACTTCACAGAAGTTTATTGGAAATTCAATTCGAGCTTATTCATGCAAATAATACATCAACTAAAGACATCGTAGACCTTAATTTGTTTGCCTCATCTCGGATGTGTGTTTACAGTCAAAGTTTATGGACGGGTAAGGTTGTTGAATTATGGACAAAAGTTTGGACATGGTTACCAGGAAACGCCTCTCCTTGCAAACCAAAAGTAGCATTGGATTTTATTTTTTCAACAGTATTTCAAAATGCGGTAAATTCAACTTATGAATGCCGCAGAAATCGCATGATCCATTGTATTCAATCTATTAATAATGCTTTTAATCTTTCTAAAGAACAAATCAATCTTCAAGAAAATCGATACCGAATCGATCTACAAGAAGAATTACCCTCTATAGACAAAGCCCATATAGAAGTTTTGATGGAAGATTATTATAGTTCAGAGGCTATTCTCAATGAAAATGATCTCATTGCAATGCGTCATACAATTTTACGATTTCATCAAGCAACAATGAAATTTTGGCGCTTCTACATGAGTCGAAAAGTAGGCCTTGACCAGCGAAAATTATTGTATAATCCAATCTTACAGCATTTGTTGCCTGATTCCCATTTTTTTAATCGATCTTTCTATAAAGCCTTGATTTACGAAGGGCGTTGGGTGGTTTTAGAGTCAAAACTGCAACAAGCCATTCCTTTTGTAGAATTAGCCAAACTTAATCATCCTCATCTTTTAAAAGAAAAAGATAAAACTTGCCTCAAAAAATGGATTGAAAAAATCAACGTTTGTCATGAAACAATTCCTTCCAAATTGTTTTTAAGTGTGATCATTGAAGTGGCTAAATTATTAAAAATTCAAGGATCTACATCTCAACCTTTATTCAATCTGGTTTTTTGGCTCAAAAAAGAAAAATGTATCTTTGTGAAAAAAAACGATCCTCATCAGTTAAGAAGACGCGCCACAAATTTAAAATCTGGAAAAACCATTCAATGCAATCATAAAAATTACACATTAGGAAAATATTTAGGGGAAAAACGTACCCATCTAGATAAGTATCATTATTATGAATTAGAAAATACAAATTATGTTATCGAAGTGCCTAATAATGGTTTTCGATCTTTTTTAAGGACTCCTCAAGAAAAAAATTATTCTTTTCACTGGGGAACAAAATTACTCAAAACGATAGATATCGATCCTAAAGGTCGATTTGTAATTTTAGAAAAACTTCCTTTTTCATTAAGCAATCACATTTGGACAAGTAGTCAA
>JAUXSJ010000306.1 GCA_030679615.1 Parachlamydiaceae bacterium
AGTCTTTTTGTCATTTCTGATTTCTTCATACTAAAAAACCGATGAATTGAAATAATGACAAAATCAAGTTTTTTTAAAACTTCATCTGATAAATCTAATTGCCCATCTTTTAAAACATCACACTCTATTCCAGAAAAAAGTTGAAATGCTGCACCATTTTTATTATTAATTTCACAAATTTTTTCAATTTGTTCTAAAAGTTGTTGCTCCTTCATTCCATGGGCTTGATAACTAGATTTAGAATGATCTGAAATCCCTAGATACTCCCAACCTAATTTTCTAGCACCTTCAGATAGATCTTCAAGCGTATTAGTTCCATCTGAATCTATTGTGTGACAGTGGAACGTTCCTTTTAAATCTTTTAGTTTGATTAAAGAAGGGAGTTTTCCTTGATTTGCTGCTTCAACTTCTCCTAAACCTTCTCTCATTTCTGGATAAATGTAAGGCAATTTTAAAGAATGATAAATATCTTCCTCTTTTGTACATTTTTTTTGTTTTAAAGATGAAAATGAAGAAAATCCCAGAGTTTTTGCCTGACTATTTAGATCTTTAAGATGCTTTCTATTACCCGTTAAAATCATTAATTCATAAAAATATTCTTCTGGTTCAACAAAAAAAATATTAGCTTTTAACCCATTTTTTAAAATTACTGAAACCGTTGTTTCGGTAACTTTAGAAACTTCCTTAACTAATTGATTTTGTTTAAAAAAAGAAATGCATTCCTGCGGATATTCAGAGATACAAATTAAATCTATTTCATAAATTAGTTCACATAATCTTCTCAAGGCACCTGTAATATTAATTTTCAAAACATGATTTCTTAATGATTCACAAATGCAAAGAGCTATTTTTTTAGCTTGAGGAAATAGCAACGAAGGACCTTCTTTTTTAAAAAGAGAAAGGCCTCTGAAAATTTTTTTTATTTTCCACGGATTTAATCCTTTTATATTTGCTAATGAACCACTTTTCAATAATTCTTCGAATTCGTTAATAGTTGTAATTTTAAATTTTTCATAAAAATACCTTATCCAATTAATGCTGAGACCTGGAATTTGTACAAACTCTAAAAGAGAACTTGGGACCCTTATTTTTAATTGTTCATAGTAATCTAAAGATCCTTGTTTTATTAGACTTTCAATCATGTGTGCAATTTTATTGCCAATACCTGGCAATTTTGTTAATTGTTTTTTTTGTGTTATTTTTTTTAAATCACTTAATGACTCGATAGAAAAAGCCGCCTTACGATAGGCTAATCCTTTCTTAGGATTCTCATCGATTAATTCGATCATGATTCCTATTTCTCTCAATATTTGTCCTATTTCATATTTATCTAATTCATGCATAAGCGTTTAATTGTTAAGTATTTATTATTTTAAATTGCTATTCTGAAATAAAATATAAAGTTAATTACTTCTTTTCATATTTTAACTATATGTATTTATTCTTTTTTTATTAAATGATATGAATTAATTTTAATATTAATAAAGTATTTTTTATGGAAGGTCCTTCTTTATTCTTAGCAGCTGAACAGCTGTCTCCATTTGTAAAACAAAAAATTAAACAAGTTGAAGGCAATACTAAAATAGGAAAGGAGCGTTTATTAGAAAAAAAAATCTTATCTATTTTTTCATTTGGCAAAACACTAATTTTTCAATTCGATACTTTTGCACTTCGCGTGCATTTTCTACTTTGGGGAAGTTTTGAAGCTACTATAGATGGACAAAATGTGAATGGCGATTACAAAAGAAAAAACCGGGTTCCACGCCTAATGCTTCAACTGGAAAATGGATTGATTATATTCTATGCTTGTTCTTTAAAGTGGATTGAAGATAGTCAAATAGTAAAATCTTGCGATTTTTCAATCGACATCATGTCGACACAATGGGATGAAAAAAAATGCTTACTGCAATTAAAAAAATACCCAGAAAGTGAAATTTCGGATGTATTATTAGATCAAAGTATATTTGCTGGTGTTGGAAATATTATTCGTAATGAAGTTCTATTTCGTGAGAAAATTCTCCCCTTTCATAAAATTAAAAAATTATCTAATAAAAAATTAAAGCAAATTATTTGTGAAACACGTTCGTATGTTTTTCAATTTTATCAATGGAGGAAAGAGTTTGTCTTAAAAAAACATTATGAAGTTTATCGAAAAAGCTGTTGTAGTCAATGCCAAGAAAAAATTACTAAAAAGAAAACAGGTCAAAGAAAAAGAATTAGCTTTTACTGCTTAAATTGTCAAAAATAAATCGATAAATAGTTTCTTAAATAAAATAATTTAAAATTATTGAACAAAAATTATTTTTGGAGTTTAAGTAAGTTAATTTATTCGTTTATGAAATAAGCAAAAACTAAAATTTTTATGAGGGAAATATGAATACAAATATACCTACCCCAAATTTTTTCCCATGCAATACATTACTTGATGAACAGACACCTACTAATATAAAAAATAATAATGAAAATATTCTAGTGCATCAAAAAAAAATTAGTAAAAACAATAGAATCACATCTGCAGCTAATTTAAAACAAATATCTTCAGCAAAAACTACTAAAAAATCAAATTCTTCTCAAGTTAAAATTGGCACAAAAGTTCAAATCATTAAACGTAGACCTAAAAGAAAATTGAATCAAGCTTGGGAAAAAAATACTTTTGATTTTATGTTAAATTCAGTTGAAGCAAATGGGAAAAAAAAGAAAAAAATAAATAATTCAAGTAAAAAATTTACTGATCAATCAAATGATTTCAAGATTGAAATAAAAAAAAATGAAAAAAACTCAATTACAAATAATTCTAGTCAGAAGCCTACTCAAAATCATGTTTGTTTTATGCAATACATGAATAATGGAGCTATTGATGAAAGCATACAAACATTGAATGAAAGTTCCGAAAATAATTATCACATTGAATCTGAGACCAAACAAAAACAATTACCGATATTAACCCAACAAACTCATATGATACACCAAAATGCCATTCAAGAGCTCTTTAATCATTTTAAAAATAATTCTTCACAAATACAAATGAATTTAAAAAATTATTTTACACAACAAAATATGACTTGTATGAATAATCAAATGTATTCAAACAACAACAATTCTTTGGGAATCGAAAACTTTACAAATTTTTCTTATGAAAACTCAAATTCAATTAATAAATTTGATAATAACTATTTAAATCAATATTCTAATAATCAACAAAATTTGCATGATATGTATCAACATCTAAATTATAATCCTAATATAAATAATTTAGAGTATTCAAACAGTAACGAGTGTTTTAATTTAAATAATTATTTTAATGATTCAGACCCAAAACCCTAAGTGTTCAGTTATTACTAATCAATTAAATGTAAAAAACTTACGTTCAACTTTATAGTCGATTAAATTACATTTGATAATTTTTGACCGCGTCAAAGCCTCGAGATTGAAAAATTTTTTTATGTCCAATATTGATTTAATATTGCACATGAAAAAATTTATTCAATCGCGAGAGCTTTCACGCTGGTCAAAATTTTATCAACTGTGATTTAATCGACTATAATAAATCTTGAACCTTTTGACATAGGCTTTTAGCTTGTGAAAAAGTAACTGTCTTAAAAGCATCTGAAAATGATAGCCATTGTCCATTTTTAATTTCTAATTCTTGTAATTTAAAATCACCTTGGACAATTGCTACAAAATAGAAGACCTTTTTATGTATTCTTTCATGCTGATGTGTAAAAAAGTAGGTTTCTTCAAAAGGTATTTGAGTGATGTAACGAACAACGGTTAATCCAGTTTCTTCAATTAATTCTCTTTCAGCTGTTTCTGAAGGAGTTTCATCTTTTTCCGCATGTCCTTTTGGAAAAGCCCAGTGACCTGCGTGGTGCTGAACTAAAAATACTTCCCATTTATCGTGTAAATATCTTAAAGGAATAATCCCATATGAATAATCATGTTTCATCAATGACCAAAAATTTTCTCTGTTTAAGAGTAAGGAGAAAAAATAATAGAGGCATTATGTCCACCAAAACCAAAAGAATTAGACATTCCTTTATTCACTATCATTGGATGAGCGCTTGTAGGAATTTGAAATTGAAGATCTGGCTCAGGATTTTCTAAATTAATCGTTGGATGTGCCACATGATCTGTAATTGCTTTAATCGTTGCAATGGCCTCAACACCGCCTGCAGCACCTAATAAATGCCCAATCATCGATTTTGTTGAATTCATGACAATTTTTGAAGGATCTTTAAATACCTTTTTTAATGCATTTACTTCAGCAATATCTCCAACAGGTGTTGAAGTTGCATGAGCATTAATATAATTAATTTCTTCTGCACTTACTTCGGCATCTTCTAATGCACGTTGAATACATAAAGCGACACCTTCTCCATCTGGCCGAGGATTTGTCACATGATAGGCATCACATGAAATAGCTCCTCCTAAATATTCAGCTAAAATAGGAGCGCCTCTCGCTAGAGCATGTTCCAAACTTTCTAGAACAATCACCCCAGCTCCTTCTCCCATAACAAATCCATCACGCTGAATATCCCATGGTCTAGATGCTTGCTGTGGGGAATCATTTCTTTGCGATAATGCCTTACATGCACAAAATCCAGCTAACCCCATTGGGATGATTGCAGCTTCAGTACCACCAGCAAGCATGAGATCGGCATCACCCATTCTAATATGATTAGCTGCAGAAATAATTCCGTAATTTGAAGTTGCGCAGGCCGTTGAAATGGAGTAATTAGGACCCATAAACCCTAAATCCATAGCCAACATAGCTCCACTCATATTAGTCAGAATATAAGGCACAAAAAAAGGTGAAATTTTATTTTCTCCTTTTTGAATTAAGGTTTCTACACCGTCAGCAAATACTTGCATTCCGCCCATACCAGAGCTAACCAACACTCCGCATCGTTTTTTATCTAATAATTCAGAATGTTCTTTTCCTAAATTGGCATGCTCAAGGGCTTTTTTTCCAGCGACCATAGTGAAGGCTATCGATTTGTCTACTCGTCTAGCTTGCTTTTTATCCATGTATTCACCTGGATCAAATGGATCGATAAATCCAGCAAAACGAGTTGAGTAATTTTCACAGGGAAAAGACGTAATTAAAGAAATACCACTTTGGCCTTGTAGAAGTTTTTGATAAAAAACATCTACATCATTTCCAAAACAAGAAACTATTCCTAAACCTGTTACTACAACTCGTTTTTTCTTCATACATCCTCAAAAAAAATGAAGCTAAGATTTTTGATCTAACGGAGAAATCTCAATTTTAACATCGATGATTTTTCCTTTTTTCCAAAGCTCTTCAATTGCGTATTTCTCTCTTAATTCAGGGATAAACAAATGAATGATGAAATCTACATAATCCATAACAATCCATTCTCCATCCTGATCTCCCTCTACATGAACTGGTCGATGCCCAAATTTGATCAACTCATCCTGTAAATATAGACTAATTGCTCTAACATGACGATCAACATTACCTTCGGCAATAATAAAAAAATCTGTCATTGTAGAAATTTCATGTACATCAAGCACCAGGATATTAAATCCTTTTTTATCGTATATTGCTTGAGCTACTTTATTTAAATCGGCTAAAACATCTGTATTCATTTTTCACTTACTTTTACAACTTTGAAAACATAAAAATATTAACATAAAATCATTTTGATTCATAGAGATGATTTTCTTGAATGTAGTTGAATACTTGTGAATCGACTAAATGCTGGCAATACAAGGAATTTTTAATTCGATATCTTATCAAACTACTTGAAATGTCTAACATTTGTGTCACAGTTAATCCTTTACGTATCGCTTGTTGAATAATAGGATTTAGGTGATCCAAACTAGAGGAAATTTTTCCTGAACGTGAAGCAATCAGAAGTGGAATTAATTTAACTATTTCTTCAGATAAATGCCATTTATGAAAATCAAAAACAGAATCTTCGCCTAGCAATAAATAATAGGATTTTTTTTCATCTCGATTCCCATGATCTTTATCAAGGATACATTTTATAGTATCAATTGTATAGGATGGGATAGGTAAAAAATTTTCAAAATCTTTTAAAATAAACTGTGGAATTTTATGAATAGCGCTTTGAATCATTTCCATTCGATCTTTTAATGTGGCAGGAGGATTGTCAGATTTCAAAGGATTGACTTGATTGGGAATAAACCAAACTTCATTAAGCAAATGTTTTTCCATTAATTCAAAGGCTAAATTTAAATGACCATTGTGAATGGGATCAAACGTCCCGCCAAAAAGGCCTATTTTTTTCACCGACTTAACCTTTTAATAGATTTTTTTTGAATTATAAAGATCATTCAATAATTTCCCATTTATTTTCCAAACAAATTTGTTTTAATATCCGATCAGGTGACACACCAACGGGCTTCCCTACAATTTTTAATAAGGGTAAATCTAAATGACTATCCGAATAAGTTGTCATTTTAGACAAAGGTATATGATATTGACTTGATAATTCTTTAATATATTTAGCCTTTGTTTCACCATCAAAAACATCTTTCGAATCAGTTATAATACCATACTCATTACATATATAGGACGATCCTTGACCGTCAACATTTAAATACTTTGAAATGCTTTCAACTAAAAAATGCGGCGAAGATGACAAAATCATTGTTTTCTCATTTCTTTTTTTTGCTTCTTCTAACTTTTTAAAAACAGGTTCGTTGATCAATTTTGTCAAATTTTCTGAAACAAACTGATCAGCAAGCTCTTGAATTAAAATTAAACGATGATCTTTAAAAAAACGGGAGAAAGATTTTTCATATAATACTTGAATCGATTGATTAAACCACTTATGACAGCCATAATCAAAAATCGAAAAAATAAAAGGTAGTGTACGGATGATTTTTTTTTTATAAAGAAAAATCCCAAAATGTACACTACTATTGACCTTAAGAAGGGTATGATCTAAATCAAATATGATCATTCTTTGCTTTTAGTTGACTTTGAAGAAATTGAATTTTAGTCTCCACTTCTTTAATCCCAAGAGAAGTCTTTTCTAATCGATCTTCTTCTTCGTTAACCTGACTCATTGTTTTTTCAAAATCAACATCAAAAGAATCAACCGATTGACGTAAAGTTTTAAGTTGATTTTTTATTTCTTGTCGTCTTTCTTTACGATCTTTCAAAATACACTTTAAATTTTCAAGAGTCTTTCTCTCGTCATCAGATAAATCAAGCAATTGCTTCTCTTGTTTATCTACAATAATATCTCTCAAAGGCTTCAATAATCTTTCAATTTCTTGTTTTTCAAGTTTAATGAGTGTTGATTCTTGAATTTCTTTGACCAGTTGATCTCGTTTTTGTATTAGTTGAGTTAATTCAATTGTAGGATGACTAGAAATCAATTCTTCAGCTT
>JAUXSJ010000276.1 GCA_030679615.1 Parachlamydiaceae bacterium
GTCTTTGGAAGTCATAGTTTAATTTTGATGACAATATTTCCTTGTTTTGGTTTTTCGCAAAATTTTTCAATGCAGAGATATTACCTTTAGATTTTGACTTCATGATTTTGCCAACCAAATGTAAGTCACCATGATTATCATTGATTAATGCTCGCATCCCTAAAGTTTTTAATGTTTCCTGCATCGAAATTTTTGGGTCTAGGGCTACGTTTGAAACTTTGGGTAATTTGATAAAATCATACCTTTCGTTAAATGCTTCTAGCAGAACATTTACTTTTGAGTTTAGAATATCTACTAACAATATGTCTTTAGATCTGATCCCAAATGCTTTTTGTATGCTTTCTTTATTCATCAACTGTAATTCGACTCTCAGTTGATTCAGAAAAAACTCCAATTCATAATTATCGAGAATTATATCGGATGGATTTAAAAGCAATTCAAGAAATTTATTATAAAAAATCATGCTTTGGTTTATCCTGTCAACTTTTGAAATTATTTTGACTCCGTTATATTTAAATATCCTCGACAAAAATCCATGGTTTACAGCTAAAGAAAAATCTCTTAAATACTCTTCTATCTTCTCGTTAACAGGAATCAGTGCCCATACATGTAGATACGATGTTATCTTTGCAGTATCTAATGCATCTTTTATATTAATTGTAACTAAGCCTGTTGAATTAATATTTTTAAACATTTGCTCAACGTTGTTAATATTAATTCCTTCGTGATATTTTGCTTTGAGACTTTTTGCAGAAACCTCTATGTACACATTTGTCCCTTGATTGATCCAAATGGAATTTAATCCAGGAATACATTTTAGTTTTGAACTTTCCATATGCCACGAATCTCTTCTTACTGCGGTTGATTGAATTGTTTCAGTACTCTCAGAGAAGTCAAATTTTCTGAATCCTTCGAGTACTGAAATCGGCATACTAAGTGGAATACTATCACAGTTGATCATTGTCTTTTTCCCTTTTGTTTTTAGAACAATTAATTGTTTATAAAATTTTCAAGCATAACTATCCCCCGCCATTTCTGAACAGTTTTTTCCAGATGGCTCAATTACTTCACTACAACTACTTCGGTGTACTAAAACAAATTATTCATGAGAGATATACATGTGGGAGTGATGCCCTTGCTGTTCTGAAGAAGTACTTTACTGAGTTTGAATTAAGGAATAGGAACATTTGGATGCTACTCCACACTAGCGTGATTATTTTGTTTTTTACTATTTGGAGTATCATGAAATTTCTATTCCTTAATTTCTTTTGTTGCTTGTGAAAAGCTTGTAACAGAATAATTGTTTGTTAATCTGTATTTCGTGTTGATAGTTAGTATTTGCAAAAGCTATGCCATCAGCTTCTTTATCATTTTTCTCGTACCTTTTCTATTCGGCACATAATGAACTGGCTCATTCAAAAACATTAAATGCTATTGATTGCATTACTCCAACACTAAGTGCTAAGTGTTTATAATTTTTATTCAGAATACTCTCGCTCGCAAATTCTCATTGCCTTCAACATGCAATTACTTAAGCTATCCAAGCCACAACTCGATAGAGTTTCTTAGTATTTTGAGGTCTAATCTTTTAACATGTTCTTGGAGCCAAATCTGTTCACTTTAATAACCTATTCTTCATCAACACAATTATCTTCGTCGTATTCATACAAATAATATTTTTTATCAAACTCTCTCTCTTCTCTAAATAACAATGTTTTGCCACAGTCACATGCTTTTAATGCCCAAAGTTCTTCCATTGGCATTGGATTGAGAATTGGCTTAACTGAAAACTCAAATGAACTTATTTGTTCACGTTTTATTGTTTTGCATTCGCTGCAATACACATCAACTGAATCAATTAACCCAAGTCGTTTTTGTTCGAGAGTTTCAAATAAATTCAAATCCCGATAATTGCCTTCAAGTGGACGACGATCTTTAGTTGTTTCTCTCTCACGGATGTTTTTGGCGAGATCGAAAACTTGGAATTTCTTGTGTGAAGATTTTTGCATATTTACCTCCGTTGCGATTAATCTGAAAATTTGGTTTCGAGTTATCTTGTGCAAAAAACCACGCCACGGATTATGTGGGGTAATTCCCAAATCTATATTGTATCGTTGGCTTGAACGATTTAGAGACGAAGGTAATGATGGAATAAAGGAACATTCTAAGCGAATCAAAAACTTAGCAAACCAAAAAGTTGCGAAGAACTTATTAGCCTTATTAAGTCTGTAAGAATAAATTTTAGTCTGGGTACTCAAGGAATAAGCTATCATCTTTTGCGTGTTCACAATCTTAAAATTTCTACATCAACGATTTGGAAAGTGTAGAAGCAAGAGCAACTTCCTAAAATAAAACGGTATCGAAGGTTTGATAAAATACATCGCCACAGTAATCTAATTCCTGGTGATAGAGTACAGATTGATGTTACAAAGATTGACCCCAAAGCTATCAATTTACTACTGTTGATGACAGTACAAGGCGTCGAGTATTACGGATGTATCCAAACAAGAAGG
>JAUXSJ010000318.1 GCA_030679615.1 Parachlamydiaceae bacterium
AGAATCCTTATACAACAATTGTGGGGCATTTAACAGGAAGATTATTACGACATCGCGATCCATACGAGATAAATATACCTAAAATTCTTGATGCATGTGTAGCTAATGGCAAAGTGATTGAATTAAATGCCTATCCAAGCAGGTTGGATATGGATTGGCATTGGTGGATTAAAGCGAAAGAAAAAGGCTTGAAATGTTCCATAAATCCTGATGCGCATCATTTGAAAGATTTAGAAAATTGCGAATATGGAATTAATATGGCACGTAAAGGTTGGTTAGAAAAAAAAGATGTTATTAATACAATGTCTTTAAAAGAAATGAGAGCGTTTTTGAAGAATAGATAAACGCAATACTTACCTTAATTATGCGACGCAATAGTTAGACTGAACTTTTATATTTGAAGTTTTTTATTTTGAAGTAGACATACGACAAATACTTCAACTCCTAAACCATTTCCAGCTCCATCCATTTCTTCGCCAGATGTGCCTTGAATATGTATATCTGGGGATATATTTTGAAAATTAAAAAAAGATGTTAGATTTTTTTCAACTAAATTCCAGTTAACGCGCGGTACGGATTTCACCATAATTTTTAAATCGAGAAGTTCATAATCAGATTCCTGAACTAATTCTGCTGCCTTTTTTAAAAAATCTGCACTATCACGATTTGAATTTATTTGATCCGTGTTAGGAAAAAGTGTTCCAATATCTCTGCTTTCTTTTTGTGAGAGAGCAGATAAAAGTGCATTGATAACAGCATGATAGAGAACATCACCATCGCTACGTGCTTTGAATGGACCGAATTTTTTTTGAAATTTCTCTTCTAGAATGACGCCGCCAATGATTAACTTTTTATCATGGGTATGATATTCAGTTTCTAAGTCCAATACAGGATTATGCTCAAGATGGCTTTTTTCTTCTTGATTCAAAAAACGATGACTATCATAACCATAGCCAATTTTAAATAGACGTTGCATTTGTCACATTTTATTAAGTATTTAAATTACGTATATTCACTCAATTGCAATTGAAGTGTACAAGAGGGCTTAAATAAACAGCAATAATGAACCTATACAGGTAAAAGAGTAACATTTTAAGTCATCGTTATCAATATTAAATAAATTGATTTCGAGATTAATAATTTTCATCATAAAAAAATGATACTAATGAAGGATCTAATTCATCGAGTGTAATAAAATTGTTGTCTTTTTCAAGGCTTTCAATAGGTGTTTTTTCATTTGAATATGTAGAATCATTTAAAGTTTGATTATCATTATTTTTTGCCGATGTGGGCTGGGGATTATTTTCCGTTAAAATTCCAGTCATTAAATGATAATAGTTATTTGAGAAAAAATTTTGTTGATGATACGTTCTTGTAAATTCATGATAGTTAGGTGAATCAAGATATTGATTCATTGGATAATATGGATGGTAATATGGATTAATTTGCATTAAGGGTGTATTTATTGTGTTTAAATTAATCAGTATTTGAATATTTTTATTTGAATTTTCGCTACTTAAATTATTGGAATCATCAATCAAACGATTTGTTTGAGTTAGATCATAAGTGCCTAAAGAAGAATTAAAAATATTGTCTGAAGCAAGATTTTTTTTTATGCTTTTGTTTCCTTTATTTACTGATTGATTTTTTGTTTTCTTCTGGTGCGCTTCTGTTTTAAGGTTATTGTTGATGTTGAGTATATTATTAGCAGCTTTGGAAGTGTTTTTTATTTCATTTTTTATTTCATCTGTAATTTTATTTATTTTTGGCTTTTGTTTAAAATATGAATCACTTAAAAAATTAAATGTAAATGGTTTAATCTGAGGGTTCTTTGGTTGCTTAGGAGCTCTCTTTTTTATTATTGCTTGAGGTTTGGTTGAAACTATAGAAGAAGTATCTTTAGATTTAGATTTTTCTGAGTTATTTTGATTTGGAGAAGTATAAATGTTTGAGGTTAAATTTGAAAATGGAACCATATTTTCCTCTTAAATTACAGTTTTTTATTCTCTTTAAAATATAAATTCAATTTATTTGCCATAAAAATTCATTCATCATGAATTTGTTTAAGGTTTTCTATCACCATTTTTAACAAAGGTAGATGAAAACTTTGTAAGTAGTTTACGTGGCATGAAGCGTAAAAAAAACGTCATAACTTTATTTTCCCATCCTACAAGTACAACGGATTTATTTTTATTTAATGCATTAAAAGCTTCATCAACAACATCTTTCGGTTGCCTAAACTTAAAATTTATATCATGAGGACTAGCTTTTGTACGTTCGAAAAATTTTGTATAGGTTGGTCCTGGACACAATGCAAGTATTTTTATACCTTCATTTTCATACTCATTTTGAATTGCTTCTGTAAAGCTTTGCACGTATGCTTTGGTTCCTGCATAGCTAGCCATATATGGAGCAGGTGAAAATGCAACTTGAGAACTTAAATTAATAATTATTCCGCGATTAATTTTTAATTGGGGAATAAATAAATAAGTTAACTTAGTTAACGTTAAAACGTTTAACAATAACATCTCTTCAATTTTTTTAACGTCAAAATGGTCAAATTTTCCAATTAATCCTATCCCTGCATTATTGATTAAAAAATTCACTTCTAAATTTTCCTTTTGACAGCGTTCGAATACTTGTTCTGCTGATTGATTTGTTGCTAAATCTAACACAATAATTTTAATATCAATTGGATAAGCATTTTTTAATTCATTTGATAATTTTTGTAATTTATCTTCTGAGCGTGAAACTAAAATTAAATTTTGGCGTTTAGCAGCGCATTGCTTAGCAAACTCTTCTCCAATTCCACTTGAAGCACCTGTGATGAGTGTGTAAGGCATTTTCAAACCTCCTTGTTTGTATAAATGTATAATTTTTATTTTAATTTGATCCTATATAAATATTTTCGTTAATGCAATGGACAATTTAAAATTTATTATGAATTTGTAATTAGTTAGATAGAAATCAAGTAACGAAAATGATTAGGAAGTTATGTAATTGCCTCTAACGATCTTTATTTTTTTATTTTTATCCACAGCATCTTCATCGTTCGTAAATTTGCACCTTAGTCTCAGTTTTAAGTCCTACAGAATCAGATCATATTTAAAAATGCACTCTTATAAATTAAGTATACATTTATATAAATGTTTTAGAGTCTTTAGGACATTCATGGAATGTAATGAATTTTGTCTTGATGAGTATGTTTATCCACCCAATTTATGTGGTACCAGTAGATGGGTCAAGCATCCGATGCATAATATACCCATCTTGATATAAACCATTAGGATTTCGCACAGCTTCTGGAATAACACCAGCGATATTAAATCCAAGTTTTTCATAAAGTTTTACTGCAATGGTATTTTGACTCAAAACCATATTATATTGCATGGCCTTAAACCCTAAATTTTTTGCAATTTGTAAAGACGCTTTAACAAGAAGCTTTCCTATTCCTCGATTTCTTACTGTACTCTTAACCATATAGCCTGCATTAGCAATATGATTGGATCTTCCTGGGAAATTGGATTTAATATAAAATCCACCTATTACTTTATTTAATAAAGTTGAATAGCAAACATAAACATGTTCATTTAAAAAAAGAAAAGTTCGATAAAATTCTTCTTTAGAATGGCATTCAGTTGGAAATTGAGCCCCTGTTTCAATAACTTCTTTATATATTTCATAAAGATCATTTTCAGCATCTTTATAAAAAGGTTTTAGAGTGAGATCTAATTCTTTCAAAAGTTGATTGATTTCTTCTAAACTTTCCATAATAAATCCATTTTAGGTGTTAATGAAGAAGGGATTATTACATTTGAATTTGTAAAATATAAAGGAAATTCGCAAAGTTTTTGAGTCAAAAAATGAAAAGTTCCTATCCCTAAAGGCTCTATCAATTTAAGTCGATTAGCCATTGTAGCAATAGAAGCTAAACCCAAATCACTTTCATAACTGCTGCTTAAGACTAAATTTAAGTTTCTCTTTTTGATCCATTCAAACAAAAATGTGCATTTATGTGATCCACCTTGTAATGTTGGCTTAAAAACGATGGTTTTAAGTTTGGGTATTTTTTCTAGAAATTCATAAGTTATTTGATTCGGAAAAGATTCATCGATCGCTAAAGGATGCGTAAAAGAAATAAGGTCATTTGGATTCTTAAAAGGTTCTTCAACATAATCAAAAGTGTTACAAGGAAATTGTGAAAAAAAACGAAGAGATTCTTCTGTTTTCCAAGCACAATTAACATCTATCCGTAAACGAAATTTTTCTTTGAGCTGATTGATAATTAAAGCAGCTTCTTCAAAAGAAAGATGACTGACTTTGAGTTTAGCATGAGTGTACCCTTCATGATATCTTAAGGTAGCCTGATCAAGAATTTGTTTACAGGAACCCATTAGTAAAGCACATGTTGAAACTTGAAATTTTGATTGAGGTGAAAGAATAGATAAAAGAGCTGATTCTAATCCAAACGAAACAGATGGAAATAATTGTAAATGATTGAGTTCTTCCATCCAAGAAGAAATCGTCCATTGAATGCTTAGGATTAAAGATATCTTTTCAACAATCTGCTGAAAACACTCATCTAATGTTTCATGGCTCCATATGGGAAGGGGAGCGATTTCGCCCCATCCAATTCGATCTTGTTGATCTGTTATTTTAATAAATATTCCAGAGCGCTGTTGATGATTTGTAAGTGGGATTTTGTAAGTAAATAGAGATAGATGATCGATATGCATAGTTTAACTGATATAATTACAAAAGTATTGATAAAATTATTATCACTTAGAGAGGGGGCTTGAGTCACTAGAGTCTGGCACCTCATGGTAATCAGGCCGTCCCGGCCTGAATGACCAGAACGTCATATGTATTTTGCCTCGGCCTGAATCTATTTTTGCTATCAGGCCGGGACGGCCTGACTACCATGCGGTGCCAGACTTTAATGATTCAAGACCTCTTCTTAAGCGATTACAAAATTTTATCAATAAATTTGTAATAAATCCAAGACAAATCTAAAGTATTAAGGATTAGAAAAATCATTAAATCATAGCAGGTATTTTTATGTTATCAAATTTATGTTGGGATTTTGGAACTAGTAAGGAATTTTTTCTTCAATTTTATTTAAAGAACTTGAGTGATACCATGTTTCAACCATATCACTCATATCTAAATCAAATGATTTACCAAAGGGATCCCAAGACATATTAAATCTCTATTTTATTTCAAATTATATTTACCCAACGGTATGTTCAAAGCGACGTCGACTTCCTCTGAAAATACCCCTTGCCTCACTTTTAAGAGCAATATCTAATAAATGCATCACTTTCATGCCTTTTTCGACGTGATCTCCTGTATGCATTTTAAAGACTAGCTCAGAACTTTTTTTAGTTTTAATACCATCTTGATTTAATGGAAGATCTGATATTAACAAGAGAGCACCAATAGGTAGTTTATGTCGATAACCTGCTATAAAAAGTGTTGCACATTCCATTTCAATGGATTGTGGACGCGTTGCTTTTAATTTATGACAAAAGTTTTTATCAAATTCCCAAAATCGTTTGTTTGTCGTATGCGTAATTCCCACATGATATTGGACATGATCTTCGTCCAAAACATTAGTGACTATTTTTTGTACTAAAAAATTCGCTAATGAAGGAACTTCAGGAGGGAAATAAAAATCAGAAGTTCCTTCTCCTCGGATACTAGCAATAGGAACAAAATATTCACCCACTTTATAATGTCGTCGCAAACCTCCGCACATTCCAAGTAACAAACAAGCACGAATAGGTAGGAAAGCGCATAAGTCAACAACAAGAGCAGCAGCTGGAGAACCAATTTTAAAATCAAGGATACTTACTTTATCTTTTGGTGAATGCGCTACTTTAAATGTGGATCCTTCAATGATAGGAACACCTCTACTTTCAGCAAAATATTGAACATATTTTGAAAAGTTTGTTAAGAGAAGGTAGGGTTGATAATCACTTACAGGTGAACCAGAATATCTTTCTAAAGTATCATGGGCTATTTTCTCTTGTAAGAGAACTTCTTTTTGATTTTCACTTTCCTCATGGTTTGGTGTAAGCATAATCTTTCGTCCTTATTAATCAATTATTTGAGAATCATGTCCTAATAAAGGACCAAAAGAGGAGTTTTGTTTTTTAATGATTGTAAATCGATGATGACATCGTAAACAAAGAACTGTTTTTTCTAATTGGTTATACATTTTGTCAAACTTATCGTTATTTTCATTAATATATCCGCATTTTGGACAGCGATGATAAAATAAAATACAATCCCAAGTGTGATTTCCATGTTGTTGTTTAGGATGGCTCATTTTTTGTTTTTGATTTAAAAATTGTTTTAAAAAATCCTTTTTTTCGTGATTGATATTGATGAAGAGACTCTCCCCATCCATTTATATCATGCATTTCACACCCTATAATTCCTTTACCAGGTTCTACCTTTTCTTTAACCAAGGATTCATCAGGAGGATAATCGCGATATTTCTTAAACCACATATTTATGTATCTCCAAATAGTTTTACTTGAGTTTTGTATCTTAAATAAGTGTCATGTATATATCAAATAAATCTTTTATTTCTTTTCTTTCAATGATAAGGTTTTTTTTCAGAAGATGATCATTTTTATAGGTTAACAAATGAACTTTAAGGGTAAATTGATCCGTTTATCTTTATTAAATTTTTTGTTTTTATTATCTGCTTGCCAAGTTGGAAAAAGGGCTGAGCCAATAGATTTACCTAATGAAGTATTAAATCAAGCTGTAAAAGATAATACGAATGATTTAATTAACCCTCATTGTTATTTACAACAAGAATGGTGGGTTCTTTTTGATGATTCCCAATTGAATCAATTCA
>JAUXSJ010000322.1 GCA_030679615.1 Parachlamydiaceae bacterium
AAGCTGAAGCTTTGGCATTACAATGCCGATCTTATGGTGTGGACGCACAAGTTATTCAAGGTGATTTTAGTTCAGTCGAAAGTGTTCTTCACTTTTGTCAAAATTATAAAAAAAATTTCTCTGAAACTTATGCTTTAATTAATAACGTAGGAAATTATTTTATTGAATCCAGTTTAAATACTCCAATAGAAACTTGGACAGATCTTTTTCAAGTGAATGTTCATGCACCCTTTATTTTAAGCCAACAATTAACTCCTTTGTTCAATAAAGAAAAGGGAAGAATCATTAATATTGGTGTTTCAGGACTATTGCGTCATTCTGCAAATACCTACTCAACAGCTTATAATTTAACAAAAGAATGCTTATGGGGCATGACAAAATCTTTAGCTCTTGAATTAGCACCGCAATCTGTAACTGTTAATATGGTTTCACCTGGGATTTTAGATATATCTGTGGAAATTCCGAAAAACCTTTCTATCATACCTATGAATAAACTTGGATCATCTATCGAAGTTACAAATGCGGTTCTTTTTCTGCTGAATCAATCCAATGATTATATCACAGGACAAAATATCGAAGTTGCCGGAGGATTGGGGTTAAAATGAATATTCATGAAGATAATTTAAGTTTAAATCAACCCAAACAACTCATTGAATGGGCATTGTCTGTTGGAAGAACTTTTCAAAGTAAACAAACTGGATTTATCCATTATCATCATGGGGATGTAGGGAATGAAGGACATCAAACTATACCTTTTTATGAAAATGTATTATTTGCACTTGCACTTTTTAAATCCCGTTTAATTGATCAAATTCAAGAAGGAAAAGAGCTGCTTAACCGATTATTGGGCTTTCAAAATAAAGATGGTTTATTTCCTGCATATCTTCATGAATATCCAAAATGTCTGGACATTGCACAAGGATTGCAGGCTTTATGTCCTTTTTATTGGATTCTAAAGAAATTTGGTCATATTTTGGGAATAGATTTAAAGACCGCACTTGAAAAAAGTGCTTATGCTTTACTGAAAGCTTGTTTTGATCAATATAATGAAAAAAATCTTTCTTATTATTTAGCTGTTCGTTTAAGTGCATCTCAAGTTGCTTTTGGGATCCTTTTAAAAGATGAAAAATTGAAAAGCGATGGTGAACGGAATTTAAATTCTTTAGCAGAACATCAATTAACTGACTGGTACTATACAGGACAATTAGGAGAAATGTTGGTTGGATTAAGAATGGTTTATCCATCTTTAAAAAATACGCCTTGGGAACCTTTATGGAATCATGTAGTAAATACATGGCATGGTGACATTGGGTGCTATATAGGACCTAATATTCGAGAATGGTATGACAAAAGTGAACCTAAGCCAAGCTTATATGATCTGATTTTAGCGAATGATACAGAATTTTTTCCTGAACGTTTAAAAACTCCTCAAATTTATCATTTAAAAGGAGTTTTGATTGACTCAATCCATTCGATTGATCAGTTAGATGAAAAGGAATCAAATGTCGTTCGCGGCTCATTTCAAGATCAAAAATGGGAGATTCATCGGTTTAAAGACTTTTCCTATAATTTGCTTGAAAAAAATCACCCTCCTAAACCCACAACAGATAAGACATTTACACCTTTTATGTTTATTTGGAAGGGGAAGCAAGTGAATTCCTTTATTTGCCAGGGGGGGTGTTATGAAAAAGCATTTTATCAAGTCCAGGATCAAGTCATTCAATTAAATTTTGATTTAACCCCTATTTCACCAATATCCGAAGGAGATAAACGCCCAGAAATTGAATTCTTCATGAATTTTCAGCCAGATTTTCAAATTCAATCCAATGGTTTACCGTCTAATACTTTTGAATTAAATCAACCCATTCAGATGAAATTAGGTAAACACCAAGTTATTTTGAAATTTGAGTTAATTGAGGGTGACGGAGACTTTATGTTGCATTTTATTAGAGGTAATCGACCTTCAGAAACTCATTTGAAAGGAAGCGATCGATTTAATTCCTATGATTGGACTTTATTTTTGCGCACAATTAGAAGGCAAGGACCCTGTAAAATTCGAGCTACTATACAGTTTTAACAATTGATTTTGTAGCCTAGGCTTTAGCCTGGGCTTGTTTTTGCAGGCTTTAGCCTGCAAGTCCAGCTAAGATTTCTCAAAGAAAAATTCTTACTCTGACACATCGCACCGTTACTTCTCGAAACAATTTAACTCAGGGGCGGAGAGACAGCGAGACGCCTCTGCGTTAAATTGTTTTCGAGAAGCAGGTCTATCAGACTCATTAATCACTTAATATTAATGATTTGCAAAAAAAACCTAAAATCGAATCAGTGATATTAATTTTTGTGACTTTATGGCTTAAATTGGCAACTTCGAATAAATCTCTTTCTTATTAAAACAAGTTAGAATCATTTTGTTAGAATTTGATTTGAATTAATTCGAATTAATTCGAAAGTTTAAAATTTTTTATATATTTATTATCTCTTAATTTAAAATTATTATTTACATATTATATTTAACCTATATTGATTTTTAAAAAATAAAAGGTTTTATGAATATATCAAATAATATAATAGTAAATTCTGAAACTACTTCATTTAAAAGTTTAGTCTCTAAAAATAATCAATATATATCATTAAATAAAGATAAGAACGAACTTGTATTTAGTAATCTTTCTAATAATAATAAATTTGATCAAACAGAAAATGAAATCATTAATGAAATTTTTGAAAATATATTAAAAAATTTAACAGAAAATTTTTTGAATAGACCGAATTCAA
>JAUXSJ010000323.1 GCA_030679615.1 Parachlamydiaceae bacterium
AAACAACAACAACATTAATTACAACAGAAACTTCAGTAACTGCTACAACTACTATAACAATTTCAACAACTACACAATCAACTACGACGACAAAAACAACAATAACAACAACAATAACATTGATGATGATAATTATAAAATTTTAGATTTAATTAAACCTGATGTTTTAAAAAATTTAAAAACACCTGAAAACCTAACACAAAGCAAACCGAAAAAAAACAACCAAATTAATAAATTTAAATTTATAGATCAAACAACAAGTATTTACAATAAAAGCAAAAACTACCACCACAAAAACCACAACTACTAAAACTACTACGACAATTACAACAACAAAAACAACACAAACTAACAAAAACAACTAAAACAAATAATTCTATTATAATAGATTTAACCACCGGATTATTAAATAATAATATAAATTATAACATAAAGCATATTTAATTTAAGTTGCAAATAACTAAGTTAAATTAAATTTTTATCATTATATCGTTTCCATCGTTAATTTTACTTTTAAATAACTCGAATCTAGAAGCAAAATTAACGATGGAAACGATATAACGACATAACGATAAAAATTTAATTTACTTAGTTGTTTGCAACTTACGTTATTTAATCATGGTTTAACGATCTTTTTCTAACGACAATTGGGAGTAGCCGTTCAGTCAGGTTATGGAATCATTGATGCCTAGGCTTGTGATTTACGATTTGAGATTTACACAAATTTTTTTATAAAATTCATTAACTCAAATTGCAAATCGCAAGCCTGACCCAATGCTGTAAATTTAAGCGACATTGGCGAAAAAATTAAACACGGAGATCACTGACTTGACTTAGGCTTTTTTGAATCTAGGTCCTGTAATATCGAAAAGCTCTCAGAATATTTTTGGAGTGCGAAGGCCCTTCCTTCGCTTTTTTTAGATGGAATTTCGAGATACGGTGTCATTTTGGACTCATCAATTCAAATAAAAGTGAATATGTGAATATCTAAACCAAAAAAAAAGCGAAGGCAGGGCCTTCGGCACTTCAAAAGATATTATGAACGTATGATGACTGAACAAAAAAATCTAAAATCGAGTCTGTGATCTCAGTGGTTAATTTTTATGCCATAGCCGCATATTTTTGGTCTCTTTAGAGGTTATGAAAATAATTTAAACTAATTAAGAACTTGCATTTAAGCAATCATCCCATTAAAATTATTAAATTAAAACTATGTCATTATTTATAAAAATGATTGAGGGAGCTTTCAAATGTTAAATATCAATCTTGAAGGAAAAATTGCATTTATTGCAGGTATTGGTGATGATCAAGGTTTTGGCTGGGCAATAGCTAAATCATTAGCAGAAGCAGGGGCAACAATAATTATTGGTACTTGGACACCTATTCTAAAAATTTTTTCAACTAGCTTAAACACGGGTAAATTTGATGCTTCTCGGAGACTTTGTAATGGGAAACTTTTAGAATTTGCAAAAATTTATCCTTTAGATGCAAGTTTCGATACACCTGATGATGTTCCCGAAGAAATCAAAGAAAATAAACGTTATAAAGATGTTGGTGGTTATACCATTTCAGAGGTTGCCGATCAGATCAATAAAGATTTTGGAACTATTGATATTTTTGTACATTCACTAGCCAATGCCCCCGAAGTAAAAAATCCTCTTTTAAAAACATCTAGAAAAGGATATCTTGCTGCTCTTAGTTCCTCTTCCTATTCATTTATAAGTTTATTGAATCACTTAGGTCCTCACATGAATAAAGACGGGGCTGCCATTACTTTATCTTATATTGCGTCAGAAAGAATTATTCCTGGTTACGGTGGAGGCATGAGCTCTGCTAAAGCTGCCTTAGAAAGTGATACTAGAACCTTAGCTTGGGAAGCCGGCAGAGAATGGGGTATTCGAGTAAACACAATTTCAGCTGGTCCTCTTCCTAGTCGAGCTGCTACTGCCATTGGTTTTATTCAACAAATGATCAATTACTCTCAAACCAATGCACCATTACCCAAAAATCTTTTAGCATCTGAAATTGGATATGTTGCAGCTTTCCTTGTTTCTCCATTAGCTTCTGCAATCACAGGTAGTATTATATATGTAGACAATGGTCTCCATGCCATGGGAGTTGCTCCAGATAGTCCTTCTCTTCAAGGAGAATCGGAGTCATGTCAATAATAAAACATTGTTCACACACGATAGATATTCTCCTTGGAACTTTTCAAGGAGAATCCTATTTAGAAGAACTGTTACGCTCTATTTTTTCACAAACCTATCAAGATTTTTGTATTCTCATTAGAGATGATGGTTCAACTGACAGAACATTAGAAATCATTAAAACCTATTCTCAATCTTATCCCTCTAAAATAATACTTATTACTTCGACTACTAATCTGGGTGTCAAAAAAAATTTTTCAGAACTACTAAAACATAGTCATGCTCCTTATGTGATGTTTGCTGATCAGGATGACTATTGGCTTCCGAATAAAATTGAAGTTAGCATGTATGAAATAAAGCAACTAGAATCTATACACGGCACTCACGTTCCCCTACTTGTCCACACTGACTTAAAGGTTGTGGATCATCAATTAAAATTGATTGCGCCTTCTTTTTGGAAATTTACAAATATTAATCCTTTATCTTATCAATTAAATAGACTACTGACTCAAAACATCTTCACAGGATGTACTCTTCTATTTAACCGTTCTTTGGCAAACTTAGCTTTTCCTATTCCAAATGAAGCCATCATGCATGATTGGTGGGTAGGATTAATAGCCTCTTGTTTTGGCTTTATTCAAACCTGTTCGAAGCAAACCATTTTATATCGGCAACACACAGATAATCAAGTTGGAGCAAAAAAATATTCGTTTATACATGGTGTAGAAAAATTATTTAAAAAGAAAGCGACAGTAACCTCAACGCTTATACAAGCTCAATTTTTTCTCGATTCATTTAAGTTTAAATTACAATTTCAGCCAAGTTATATTAGGCTTTTAACAATTTATAGTCAGTTAAATAACGCACCTTTTCTATCACAAAAATATTTATTACTAAAACATCGTTTCTTTAAACAAGGTTTTTTACGTAATTTAAAGAATTTTATATCTTTTAAATTAAATTAATTTGCAAAAAGTTATTTGTTTATTGATGATTTTATTTAACAACTATAATTTTCTTTAATCCCCCCAAAACTTTTAGTTAAAATTCATAGTCGTTTACACTGAAGCTATAATTAATGTAATAATAAATTTTATTAAAATTAATTATTACATTTTTTAAAATATTTATTGCGATTTTTTTCATTTTTATTTTTATTTTTATATTTGTAAAATAACAAATAAATATATATTCTAATTTATATGATTTTAAAGATATTAAATTTTAATTTTAAAAAGAAGGGTAAATGAATAATAATAACATCAATAATAGTGGTAACTTCAATACGACCAATAATACCACTAACGTTAACAATATCAATAATATTAATAACATTAATAATTTTCATTTTAGGATGTCTAATGGATTTTTAGTTAATCCAGTTAATAGAACTGCAACTGAACAAATTTATATGACGACAACTGAATCAGGTGAAAAATTTCCAGAAAATAAGCTTGATTTTGTACAAACTAGGTTCAATAATAATAATTCTGAATGTGATATTAACGATCAATATAATGAGACTCTAATTAATTTTAATGAGAATAAAAAAAGAAAATTTGACAAAGTATCTCAAAAAGATATAACCGACGAACAAATTAAGAAATTTAGGCAAATTGAATTTTCAAATTACAATCCATTTCACATAATTAACAACTCAAACTACTTAAACTCAACAAACAACAACAACCAAATTATAATCAATAACAACAATAATAACTTTAACATAAACATCAGCGACGTTAACAATAATTTTTACAACATCAACAATCTAAGTCATAATGAATTTGTGAATTTTATTGATGACAGGAATAAAGTTAATTACGTTGAAATAGAAGAAAACAACTTTATTTTTAAAGAAAACGAATACAATAAATTTATAAATCCAAAAGTTAACCTTAAGAAAAAAAGGGTAAAAAAAGAAAAACATACTAATCCTAATATGGATAATCAGTTTATCTTTGATAAAATTATTAATTTCTCAAATAATGATATTCAAAATTCAACCAGTAATTCTGTTTCCTTTGCTCCACAGCCCCAAGTAAATAATACCTTACCTTCATCGCCCTTAACTTCATTTAATTCAAAAGATGTCGTTGCTTCAAGTAATGAAAATTTAAATAACGAAATTGTAGCACCACAAATTTCCTTACCGACCCTTCCTTCATTAATGACTTTTCTAAAAGAACTTGAAGATCTTAATAAATTAAAATAAATTAGTTAAAAAAAGATTTCATTTATATTTCAGCAATCAATTAAAAATTTACAATTTAATTGATTGCTAAATACTTATAAGAAATTTATTGACATTATTTGTTAAATCGTTGAAATTCCTCTTTTTATGATCAATTAAAAAGAGGAATCAATGAGAAAACTTCTTACATCAGCTGTATTTTACATAATTTTTTTTTCAAATTTAGCAGCTGATATCACAGTTAATTTGCAAGGCTATAAAAATATTGAATGTGAATTTGAAGAAAGAGTTTCTTATCACAAAAAACCAACAAACGGAAGTACATTTCCACATGTTCCAATTAATATAGGCACGAGTACGAATTGGTGTGGATATGTTTCAGCAACAAATATATTTAATCCCACCCCAAAATCTGTCACTGCTGTCATAGGCACTTGGGTTGTTCCAAAGTTAAAGCCTACCTTAGTTAATTCTTATACAGCTATTTGGGTTGGAATTGATGGATTTAATAATAACACTGTTGAACAAATTGGAACTGAACATGATTGGATCAATGGACAACAAGTCCATTCCGCTTGGTTTGAAATGTACCCTGAGCCCTCTTATAATATTATTGGATTCCCTGTGAATGTTAATGATATTATCCAAGGACAAGTTTTATATTTGGGAAAAACTCAATTTCAACTTAATTTAGTTAATCATACAAGAAAGATCTATACAACCATACCTCATAATCGAACAAAATCTGCAGTTGCTATAAGAAGTTCCGCTGAATGGATTGTTGAAGCTCCTTTTAATAACGGTATTTTGCCTCTTTCCAATTTCGAAAGAATTGTTTTTGTAAATTGCGCCGTAACGATAAATCAGATTACAGGAGCAATCTTACGTAAAGGGTGGGAAATTGATGCATTAGCAATGAATACTACTGAAGGCATAATTAAAGCTTTACCTTCACCTTTAACCCCAAACAAACAAGCTTTTGTGGTGACTTGGAATCATGAGTAATACACTATTAAAATTATTAGACATATGTGTCGAATAAATTTAATAAAAATTAATCATTCGATTTTTTTAAAATAGTTTTAATGCATTTTTAAATTGGAAAGTCTGTTTTTAAATGATTCAATAGTCGATTAAATTTGAAATTCAGTTTTGAAAACTTCCAAAACTGAACTTTTAATTAAAAAAAAACAATTTTATAGTCGATTAAATTTTAAATGATACAATTTTACGCGTCAAAGCTCTCAGGATTCATCGACCGTAACTAACCCAATATTAGAAATATGGGGTTAGTTACGGTCGATCAATCCTGAGGCTTTCACGCTGTAAAAATGTATCATTTGAAATTTAATCGACTCTAGTACACTGAATCGTAATTTTGACCTTGTAATTCAATGTATTAGGTGAATCAAAAATATTTATTGATTTTTTAAATACAAAGAAATATTCATATAAAATAATTACCACACAAATTTAAAAATTTATTTATAACTGTATTTTAAACTATGAATACTGATTTTACTATTGATTCGCCAAGAAATTTCCAAGAAAATACTCAAAGTCGTATAAATGGAAAAACAAAATCGAGAACAAGAAAACACAGTTCATCAAAATATCAAAAAATAAATTTAGACAATGGAAATACTATCAATAATTATATAAAACAAATCACTCAAATTCATTTTAAAATTACTGTTAAAAGGAAAGGACCATATGATTTTAAGCATTCTGTTTATAAACCTCTTAAATCTGACACGTATCTAAATCAACAGGAGCAGTCAAATAAACAAGAAAGTCAAAAACAAAATAATGCTCAAGACGAGATAATTTTTATTGGTGAAATAAATATTGGCGACTGTATCATACTAGAAGATAGCCCCTATAAACTTCCTCCAATTAAATTACAGTCAAATCAAGAAAAAATTCTTCTTCCTTCAATTAATCAAATTTTTCCAAGTTTTAAGAAATAGATCATAAAATCCAATCGCTAATCGATTGGATTTTTATCTTTTATATCTTCGATAACATGTCTTTTTTGAAGAATCCATCTTATTTTTCTATGATTATTTAACACTGCTATATCATACGGAGTTCGACCTTCACGATCTTGAATTTTTATATTAGCTCTTTGATTCAAAAGAGCTAAGACTATTTTCTTGTCTCCATTTTTTGCCGCAATATGTAAGGCCGTTTGACCGGAAGGATTGACAGCATTTACTAATGCTCCATTTTTAATAAGAAGATTAGCAATTTCAATATCATTTGTATTTTTAAATCTTATTTTGGACTTAAATATAGGCTTTCTTGAAGCCAATGATTGAAGAGGTGTCGTGCATCGAATATTTTGAATATTTGCATCAGCACCATTCGCTAAGAGAAATTTTACAACTTCAAGATTACTATTGATAGCTGCGATATGTAAAGGTGTTTGACCCATATTATCTTCTGCATCAATTTCTGCATTATATTTCAATAGAAGTTGAATAATCTCTAAATTAATTTTTTGTGTAGTTTTATCGATACCTTTTAAAACCACATGATGTAAGGCTGTTTTTGCAAAGTTATCTAATAAGGAAACATCTGCTTGATTTTCTAAAAGAAATTGTACAATTGCAAGACGACCTTCATACGCAGCTAAATGTAAAGGTGTAAAACCTTTTAGCGTGCGTTGATTCACCCTAGCTTGATGCTTAATGAGCAACTTAGCAATGAATACATTGGTTACCATGTGCAAAGCTGTCAATCCAGAAGAATTCTCCCTATTTGGATCCATGTTTTTTTCCAGTAAAACTTTCACAATTTCTTTTTTTTGATGTATTGTGGCTAAGTGCAAAGGTGTCAAATCATCTCGAAGTGAAATATGATTGATTCTTAAATAAAAATTAAAATGATGTAGATGATTTACAAAAAATTTTCTTAGTTTTGGATATTCTGGTGAATATAATTGATAATCACTTAAAAATTTGATTACCTGTTCAATTTTTAAATTTAATAAGTTTTTTAAAGTATTTTCTGAGCAAATAATTTTTTTTCTTTTATAATTGGTAATTTTTTTATTAATCCAATTTTTTTTCGATAAAACTATCCCCTCATTCATTAAAGTTTTTTTTTCTTTTGGCTCTTTATAAACGATAATTTTTTTGATATTTAACTCATTTATTCCCAATGAATTTTGAGAAAAATCCATGATTTCGTTTAAGAATTTATTTAAATACGAAATTGGATGCCCATCATTCTCTTCACTGTACCCAAATCGCTTTGCATATTGAATCAGTCCCATTTGTGAATGATCATGACAAAATTGATTCACTTGAGCCAAAGAGCACATTTCAGAAATAGTTAATTTTCTAACGATTTCATAAACAAGCTCATTAGGTAATTGAATGAAATGAGACAAGGAAAAATATTGTTTAATTTCGGAATAAATTGATTTGATTTGATTAGTTTTTTTTATATTATTTTTTTTTATATGTTTTAAATAAATCTCATAATTATTTTTTGAAATTAATTGCAAAACATCTAAAGAATTTTTTTTATGAAAATCTAATGAGTTATTTTTATGTTCATAGTTATATTCTAAACTATTTTTTAAAATATACTCGATAATTTTTAGGGTTGAAATAATCGATTGTTTTGTTGGTTTATTTGAATTTTCGGTAACATGAAAAAAATTATTTTCCAAAACAACATCAAAATATTTATTATTAATATTCATATTTTAACCTTTTGTAATTTTTTATTATATTAAAGGTAAATATTACTAAAATTATTATTTGATATAAATTATATATTTAGTAAATTATTAAATTGAAAAAAAATAAATTATTAAAAAAAATACTAAGCCCACCAGATCAGGGCTATTTTTTCAATAATGATATCACTTTTACGAGGTCGTATTGTAAATTGATCAATACTTATATTTTCAGATTCACATTGTGAATTTAACGTGGCAATTTCTTGATTCATTTGAGTTTCTAAATCATCTAATTGTTTTTGATAATTTGAAATCTCTTCATCAGCTAAAATTGCATCTTGTGAATTTTTTGTAATTTTAGTAGCTTTTCTTATTGATGTGCCAGTTTGATTAATCGTGCCTTGAGTTAATTTACGATTAAATAAGGCTGAGATGATAGTAAATAAAAAAGATATCCATGTTTGAATTTTTTGCCAAAGAGCTGATTGTTTTTTTTGTTCAGCTTTAGCTTGAGCTCGTTGAATTTTATCATTTAAAATTGTCATTTTCTCTGTGTATTTTTCACGCAATTTTTTGATTAATTCATCCCTTTTTTCACGAAAGTTAAATGCGACACGAATACGAAAATCTTTTTCACTTTCTCCTTGTTTTGAAATCATATTTGGTTCAAATGTTTGATAAACAGTATACACTTGATTTTGATATAAAGTTGTTGCTAATTGTTTTGCAAAATTGGAATAATTTTTTTCCTGAGAAAATTGTTCGGGTAATTGAGCAAATTGATTATTCATTAAAGGTTCTTTCGAAATCCATTTTTTTAATTCAGGAATATTTTCTCCATTTTCCCAATCTACATCATTCCCAGCAATTGGTAAAACAATGTTAATTTCTTCCCAGGCATCTATGTTATGCTTTGAATTTACAAAATGGATCTTTGCAAAGCCTGCTAATCTTGGCTCGTATTGGATTGATTTTTGTAAACTATCTCTATTTACAAAATATTCATTAATATCTGGTGATAAATTAGGCTTAGAATCTAATCTAGGATCTATTATTTTTTCTTGAAACTGTGTTGATCCTTCTTCAACATATTCTTTAAAATGTTCCTTGAAAGTTGCTATTTCTTTTAATGTTAGTGGACCTTTTAAGTAAGAAAGTGTCCAACGCGTTTCAAAAAGAATAGGTTTTTTTTCATAAATACTTCTCATAATAAAAATACGTTTTCCAGTCAAAGCGATCATTTGATCTAATTCCTGTGAATTTAATTCTCCGTTAGAAGCAATCTTTAGTCCCTCTAAAACTCGTGCTTTATCTCTATTGGTTTGAAGCTTACCTATAAACCATGTTCCGCAATTAGAAAGTCCTTTATAATCAAGATCGACAGGATTTTGTGTCGCCAAAATGACTCCTATTCCAAAAGCCCGAGATTGCTTGAGCAATGTCATCATGGGTAATTTTGAGGGAGGTGTAGCAACAGGAGGAAAAAACCCAAAAATTTCATCCATATATAGAATGGCGCGTAGACTTGAAGTACCTGTTTGTAAACGCATCCATGAGACAAATTCATTGAGGAGAAGCGTTACAAAAAACATGCGTTCTGTATCAGACAAATGTGCAATTGATATCACAGAAAGTTTGGGCTTACCTTCTTTTGAGTAAAGAAGTTCTCCTATATCAAGTGGAACACCCTCCATCCAAACTTGAAAACCAGGTGAAGCTAAAAGATTGTTTAATTGAACAGATAAAGCGATACGATCTTTAACTGGATAAAAAGTATCTGTATCCAAAGCTCCAACTATAGAAAATGGAGGATTTTGTATTTGTTGAATTAAGGTAGGAATATCAATGTTTTTTCCAGATTGCCAAGCATGTTGAATGATTGTTGAAATGAGGATTAACTCACGACTTTTTACAGGGTCAGCATCTATGCCCAACAATCCAAGTAAACTTGATGTCAAAGAAAGAATTTTTTCTCTCAAAATTTGAATATCATCGATTTCTTCTTTAGAAGGTGCGGTAAATGATTTTAAAATTGAAATAGGAATTCCTGCTTTATTAGCAGGTGTATAAACGACAACATCCGCAGTATTTTTAAATTTTTTTATCCTTTCCCCGTCTTCCCCCCAAGCTTCTAAGCCATCTTTCCACGTTTTAGCAATAAATTTACTATACTCAATCGGACTTATTCCTTTCCGTTCTGCTTCAGTAAGGTCTATCCAAGGTTTAAATTCTTGAGGAGATAAATTGGGAAAAGTGAGAAGAAGATTACTTAAATCACCTTTGGGATCAATGATAAGGGCGGGTATTTTATCGATTCCCGCTTCTTCTAGGAAAACAACCCCTAAGCCTGTTTTTCCACTTCCAGTCATTCCAACACAAAGGGCATGCGTCGTTAAATTTTTTGATTCATAAAGTAAATCATCAGTTAGTTTATTTGTCAGTGGATCTCTGATTTTTCCAAGATAGAACAAGCTTGGTTTCTCAAAATAGCTCATATTAAATTCCTTAGTGTTCAA